>NZ_KQ970235.1:1054062-1054746 GCF_001579025.1 Streptococcus oralis | reverse complement strand
AATTGAGCTTGGCCCCAGGTACTTACACCTTCCATGAGGAAGCAGCCCCAACTGGTTACCTCAAAGTGACGGATATCACTTTTAAAGTTAACTATGATGGAACAGTTAAAGTGACGAATGTTGGTACTAAGGATGCTAAAGGCGAGGACAATACAGTCGTAACCGATGGTTCAACTATTAAAGTCACTGATAAAGATGACGATAGCCCACGTAAGATCACCTTTAGTAAGGTTAGCCTTGGTGGAACAGAAATCGCAGGCGCTCAAATCAAGATTTACAAAGGCGACAAGGCAGAAGGCACAGCTGTAGAAAGCTGGACTTCAGAAGCTGGTAAGTCTAAAGATCTCAACTTGGCCCCAGGTACTTACACCTTCCATGAGGAAGCCGCTCCAACCGGTTACCTCAAAGTAACCGACATCACTTTCCAAGTCAAACATGATGGCACAGTAGAAGTGACCAACGTTGGTGAAAAAGACTCTAAGGGTGAAGAAAACAAAGTCGTTACCAACGGCTCAACAGTAACTGTCACCGATAAAGACGATGACCAACCACGTAAGATTACCTTCAGTAAGGTTAGCCTTGGTGGAACAGAAATCGCGGGCGCTCAAATCAAGATCTACAAAGGCGACAAGGCAGAAGGCACAGCTGTAGAAAGCTGGACTTCAGAAGCTGGTAAGTCTAAAG
>NZ_KQ970235.1:1053271-1053820 GCF_001579025.1 Streptococcus oralis | reverse complement strand
TGGTTACCTCAAAGTAACGGACATCACTCTCCAAGTGAAAACTGACGGAACAGTAGAAGTAACCGATGTCGGAGAGAAAGACTCTAAAGGTGAAGACAACAAAGTCGTCACCAACGGCTCAACTGTTACAGTAACCGACAAAGACGATGATAGTCCAAAAGCTATTACTTTCAGTAAAGTTAACCTTGGCGGTACAGAAATTGCAGGAGCTCAAATCAAGATCTACAAGGGCGATAAGGCAGAAGGCACAGCCGTAGAAAGCTGGACATCCGAAGCTGGTAAGTCTAAAGATCTCAACTTGGCCCCAGGAACTTACACCTTCCATGAGGAAGCAGCCCCAACAGGCTACCTCAAAGTAACCGATATCACTTTCCAAGTCAAACATGACGGCACAGTGGAAGTGACCAATGTTGGAGAAAAAGACTCTAAGGGTGAAGAAAACAAAGTTGCCACAAACGGTTCAACTGTAACTGTAACTGATAAAGATGATGACCTTCCACGTAAGATTACCTTCAGTAAGGTAAGCCTTGGTGGAACAGAAATCGCTGG
>NZ_KQ970235.1:1046408-1053251 GCF_001579025.1 Streptococcus oralis | reverse complement strand
GCTGGACTTCAGAAGCTGGTAAGTCTAAAGACTTGAATTTGGCTCCAGGCACTTACACCTTCCATGAGGAAGCAGCCCCAACAGGCTACCTCAAAGTAACGGACATCACTTTCCAAGTCAAACACGACGGCACAGTGGAAGTGACAAATGTTGGAGAAAAAGACTCTAAGGGTGAAGAAAACAAGGTCGTAACCAACGGCTCAACAGTAACTGTAACCGATAAAGACGATGACCTTCCACGTAAGATTACCTTCAGCAAGGTAAATTTAGCGGGTGAAGAAATCGCGGGAGCTAAAATCCAAATTTTCCGCGGTAAGAAGGTTGCAGGAACACCTGTGGCTGAATGGACTTCAAAAGCTAATCAATCACATGTACTTGATTTGACTCCGGGAGTATATACTTTCCATGAAGAGGCCGCTCCAACCGGATACTTAGCAGTAACAGATATTACATTCCAAGTTAACTACGACGGAACTGTAACAGTGGTAAATGCTAGTGGAAATCAGGTTGAGTTTAAGGATGGTAAGTTAGTAGTAACGGACCAAACTGAACCAGAAAATCCTAACCTACCAAACACTGGAAGCGAATCTGGACAAGCTGCATTAGCAGCAGGTTTAGCTCTTCTAGCTTTAGGTGCAGGTCTTGTAGCAACTAAACGAAGAAAAGAAGACTAATCTCATTTAGTAGCCAATAAGTACAGTAAAGAAAGATCAGGGATAACCCCCTGGTCTTTTTTTATGGTTCAGAATAATGAAATATGTTAAATTAAACTATTTATCAGTATGGGGTATGACTATTACTAGATCTCTTCTGATTTTTACTTATATAAAATAGTTTGGATAATTATTAAGGTATATCAAACTTATAAATAAATGGAATGTTTTGTGCAATGTTTCTTTCTGTTTGTGTAAAAGAGAAGTTGTTCGTATGTGTACACTAAACTTAAAGAAACTTCAGTGTGATGAAAGAATTAATTTTTATGACAGTAATTTTACACTATGTCAACATTTTCAAAAGGCAATAACCTCATAATATTACAAAAAAAGTTAATTTTGTTTTATAATGAAATTAAAGGAAATTTCTATATTAAGTACAGAACAAATACGATAAGTATTGTACTCACATATAGTTATGAAATATGTTAATATGATGTAGTTTAATTAATAACTCTCATGTATTTCAATAAGTCTGAAAGGAGATGAGTATTGGGAATCTATTATCAGAGTTGGTCGTTTTAATGTTTTCGGTAATTTAGAAAGGAAGATTATGAAGAACAAGAAATTTTGGTTACCCATCCTAACCTCTCTGGCCTGTTTGCTAGGGATGATCTTTGCTCCAAATTCAGTTCAAGCAAAGGAACTGAAGAACGTTATCAGTAATATTGGAATTTGGGAGGTTGATAATGGTAGATTTATAAAACCGGATGCGAATGGTGTTTATACTCTGTCTCCTGAGCATAATGATTACCCGAACTACAAGTTTATCGTAGATTATGATTTAAGTGCTTACGATGGTAAGTTGGAGGATGGTGACACCTTTACATTCACCGTTCCAGGTCCTTTGTCAGTTAGAGAGGAAACTTTTGATCTAAAGGACAAGGAAACAGACCTTGTTATCGGAGAAGCAAAAATTGTGTCAAATGGTGATAATAATGGTGGAAAGGCTACAATTACCCTAAAAAATTTAAAAACTTACCTAGAGAAGAAGAAGGGAATCTACGTTCAGAATGTTAGAGGAAGCTTCTATCTTGGATTTAGTTCTAAGAATGAACTAAGTGAGCAAACACTACGCTTTGAAAAGACAGAAACAATAAATGAAATTACTTATCAAATCAGGGTTGGTCGAAGAGGTGAGGTTGATTATTCTGAAGGAATTGGCAAAGCCAACTTTAGTAAATATCATGGATTAATTAGTAAGGAAGCCTGGACCTCAAAAGCTTTAAATAAGAGTGGTCAATATCTTCATACGTGGTATGTTAGGGTCAATCCAAAGCAAGCTTCATATGATAAAATTGAGATTCATGATTGGGTCGATCCAAATTCGTCACCAATGCAAATGATTCCAGAATCTCTCAGTGTTATAGCAGGTTGGTATAACAAAGTATACTACATGAAAGACGAGGTAGTTTTAGAAGCTGGTAAAGATTACGAAATTAAGTGGAATGATTCTTATACAGAATTCACCATTACCATTAACAACGCTTCTTCTATCGTAGCTAAAAATGGAAAACCAGCAGCTTTTCGAATTGGTTATAAAACGAGCGCTCCAGGAGATGGTACAAAAGTACTGAATAATGTCGAAGTAAAAGCCAATGATAAAAAACTGGAGTATCAAGATTATAGTAATAAGACGGTACTTCAGCAGATTGGTAATTCTGTTGTGGCCTCAGGAGGAACTATACAATTAGAGACAGCTTACCGTATCATTCTTTACAAGGTCGACGAGCTGACTCATGACCGTCTAAAAGGAGCAAAATTCAAGATTACTCCTCCGGCAGGAGCTACGGCTAAAGAGGAAATTGTAACGACAAATGATGACGGAATTGCTGAGTCATCTATTTACTCAGAAAGTGATATCAAGAAAGGGAACTATACAGTAACCGAGATTGAAGCTCCTGAGGGATATGAGTTGAATCCTACTCCATTTGAGATGACTGTTGGACAAGATGGAGCTATCAAAACAGTTACAAATAAACGTAGCAAAGCTAAAGTTAAGATTAAAGCTAATAAAAAACTTACAGGACGTGAGTTGAAGGCTGAAGAGTTTGAATTCACTTTAACAGACCAAGATGGTAAGGTGAAAGAAACTGTGAAGAATGACAAAGACGGAAACATTGCTTTCTCAGAATTGGAATTCGACAAAGCAGGGACTTATACCTTTAAAATTGCTGAAAAAGCTGGCAGTGATACAAGCATCAAGTACGACACTAAAACTGTTACGGCTACAGTTACTGTAGCGGACAAGGGTAAAGGTGCACTTGAAGCAACTGTTTCTTACGATGATGAAAAAGCTTTCGAGAATACTTACACTCCAGCAAAAACGGAAGTTCCTGTGAAGAAAGTATGGAAGGACGAGAACAACCAAGACGGTAAACGTCCAACTTCTGTCACAGTTAAATTGCTTGCAGATGATCAAGATACTGGTAAAACACTTGAATTGACTGAAGCAAATGGTTGGGCTGGAAGTTTCAAAGACCTTGATGCTGATAAAGGCGGCACACCTATCCAGTACACGGTAGTAGAAGTAACTGTTGCTGGTTACACTTCTAAGGTTACTGGTGACGTTGCATCAGGATTCACTATCACAAATAGCTATTCACCAGAAACAGTTGATGTAAAAGCAACTAAGAACTGGGATGACGCTAATAACCAAGACGGCAAACGTCCGACTAAGATTACAATCAATCTTTTAGCAGACGGTAAGAAAGTTGATTCGAAAGAAATTCAGGCTGCTGCAGACGGAACATGGACTGCTACATTCGAAAAATTAGCAAAATATAAAGCTGGTAAAGAAATCAAATACACTGTAACAGAAGAAGCCGTAGCAGAATACGAAGCGACTATTACAGACTTTACCATCACAAACAAATATGCTCCTAAAGAAATTGACTACAAGGTAACAAAAGTATGGAACGATGCGAATAACCAAGACGGTAAACGTCCTGAGTCCGTAACGGTTC
Organism: Streptococcus oralis; assembly: GCF_001579025.1. Lineage (GTDB taxonomy): Bacteria > Bacillota > Bacilli > Lactobacillales > Streptococcaceae > Streptococcus > Streptococcus oralis_X. Next base: position 1,049,572 of record NZ_KQ970235.1, on the reverse strand, counting down.
AACTTTATAAAAAAGTAGGAGATGCAGATCCAGTAGCCGTTGAAGGTAAGAGATTGATCTTGACAGCTAAGGATAAGACGGACGCTAACATTTGGGTAGCATCCTTCACCAATCTTCCACAGTACGAAGCTGGTAAAGAAATCACTTACTCTATCAAGGAAGTGGATGTACCAGCTGGCTATGAAGCCTCTGTAACTGGTCAAGTAGTGACTAACACTCACAATCCGGATACAGTTATCCTTTCAGGAACCAAGGTGTGGAAAGATAACAACAACCAAGACGGCAAACGTACAACATCTGTGAAAGTTCAAATTCTTAACGGCGACAAAGTCGTTCAAGAAATTGAAGTATCAGAAGCAACTGGTTGGAAGTTCGAATCTAAAAAACTTCCTAAGTATGAAAATGGTAAACTAATCAAGTACACTGTCAAAGAAACTGCTATGACAGAATACAAAGCAACCATCACTACAGATAAGGATGGCAAGTACACCATTACCAATGAATATACACCAGAAAAAATTGCTGTAAGTGGACAAAAGACCTGGATTGATAATAACGACCAAGATCGTATCCGTCCAGTATCTATCACTGTCGCTCTTCTTGCCAATGGTAAAGAAACTGGCAAGACAGCAATCGCAACAGCTGAAACAGGTTGGAAGTATGAATTCACTGAACTGGATCGTTACCAAAATGGTAAAGCAATCGAGTACACAGTCAAAGAAGTTGGTGTTCCTACAGGTTACACAGCTACTGAAACTGGTATGAATGTGACCAACACTCATACACCAGAGAAAACATCTGTAAAAGGTAAGAAGATCTGGAAAGGTGATGAAAACCATAAAGACGCTCGCCCAGCATCTATTACAGTTAAACTATTTGCCAATGGTAAAGATACTGGTAAAACTGCAATAGCTTCAGAAGCAAGTGGTTGGACTTATGAATTTAAAGACCTTGATCGCAATCAAGATGGTAAAGAAATTACCTATACCATTGATGAGGCAGAACTTCCTAAAGGGTATACAAAAGCGGTGGATGGTTACACGATTACGAATACTTACACCCCAGAGAAACCAGGTCCAAAACCTAAACTTCCTAACACTGGCGAAAAAGTATCTAACGCAGCAGTAGTTGCAGGACTCGCTTTGATGGCAGTGACTGGAGGATTGTACTTTGTAAGCCGTAAAAATAAATAATCTAGCGTGAGAAAGATAGTTTTCATTTATTTTCTTAGGTTTAACCTGTGACAAAAAGACCAGAGGCTTCCTCTGGTCTTTTTAAGTATAGGAGTAAAAGAAAAACCCGGTAATTAAATACAGGGTTGGTAATCATTTTACCATCATCAATTCGACAATCATAGCAATATAGATGATTAAGGTAAGGAGAAAACCGGCTCTCCAGAAGAATTTGATGAATTTAGGGTAATAAAAACTTCGTTTTTTGACAAGGAAAAAGACTACAAGGAGGATTGCTAGGAGAGAAAGTGCGACTCCAAGTCGCGGTAGAAAGTTGTGGGTAAAGGCTTTAGCAGTAATCAGGTAGTACTCAAATACCAAAAGTGGAAAAGCTAGATCCGCGAAATTAAATCCTATTTTCCTAAGTCCGAAAAGCTTGGTGACAATAAAGCAAACCACCAAGGTTAATATCAATAATAAAATAGATGCTATTTTCATTAAAATCATACCCATATTGTATCATAAAAAATCACTAAAGGAAATGAGAAACAAGGGAATTTGTTGGAAAGTCAGGCTTTTGAGATTGTAGGTGTTTTTTGTTATAATGAAAGTTATGAAATCTTATAATACCTTGAATGATTATTATCGAAAACTTTTTGGAGAAAAGACTTTCAAAGTTCCTATTGATGCGGGATTTGACTGTCCAAATCGTGATGGAACTGTAGCTCATGGTGGTTGTACTTTTTGTACGGTTTCAGGTTCTGGAGATGCCATTGTGGCACCGGATGCCCCTATCCGTGAGCAATTTTATAAGGAAATTGACTTTATGCACCGCAAATGGCCAGATGTTAAAAGGTATCTAGTTTATTTCCAAAACTTTACCAACACCCATGAAAAGGTGGAAGTGATTCGGGAACGTTATGAGCAGGCTATCAACGAGCCAGGTGTAGTAGGAATCAATATCGGAACACGGCCAGACTGTTTACCCGATGAAACCATCGAATATTTGGCTGAGTTGTCGGAACGCATGCATGTGACGGTAGAATTGGGCTTACAGACTACTTTTGAAGCAACCTCTGACTTGATTAACCGTGCCCATTCTTATGAATTGTATGTTGAAACAGTAAAACGCTTGAGAAAGTATCCCAAGATTGAGATTGTTTCCCATTTAATTAATGGTTTGCCCGGTGAGACTCATGAGATGATGATTGAAAATGTCCGTCGCTGTGTTACGGATAATGATATTCAAGGAATTAAACTGCACTTGCTTCACCTCATGACCAATACGCGCATGCAGCGGGATTACCACGAAGGACGCTTGCAACTGATGAGTCAGGATGAGTATGTCAAGGTCATTTGTGACCAACTGGAAATCATTCCCAAGCATATCGTCATCCATCGAATCACAGGAGATGCACCGAGAGATATGTTGATAGGTCCCATGTGGAGCCTTAATAAATGGGAAGTGCTAAATGCTATTGAAACTGAGATGCGACGTCGTGGAAGTGTGCAAGGATGCAAGGCTGTAAAACAGGAGTTTAAAAATGAAAAGACCACTTGAGATGGCACATGATTTTTTAGCGGAAGTTGTGACAAAAGAGGATATCGTAGTGGATGCGACTATGGGTAATGGCCACGATACGCTATTTTTAGCCAAGCTAGCCAAGCAAGTCTATGCCTTTGATATCCAGGAGCAGGCTTTGGAGAAGACGCAAGAGCGTTTGGATCAGGCTGGAATGACAAATACCCAGTTAATCTTGCAAGGTCATGAGACACTTGATCAGTTTGTGACAGAAGCTAAGGCAGGGATTTTTAATCTGGGTTATCTGCCTTCTGCTGACAAATCCGTCATCACTCAACCTCAGACTACTATCGAAGCATTAGAAAAGCTGTGTCATTTGCTTGTCAAGGGGGACGGGATTGTCTATCATGATCTACTATGGTCGATGAAGGAGGGAGGATACTGAGAGGGAGTGCTGTATTGGTAGGTTT
>NZ_KQ970235.1:1021817-1046388 GCF_001579025.1 Streptococcus oralis | reverse complement strand
CGTCGTCGTACGAAAACTAAACCGTTCCCGTACTACTACCTACCTAACCCTAACCCTACGAACGTAACCTTAACTTACGTAACGGAACGACTTAAGTTAAAAAGGAAAACGTCGTTGTTCGACTTGTTCGTCGTTCGAACGAGGGGGGACGGATTGCTATCATGATCTACTATGGTCATGAAGGAGGAGATACTGAGAGGGATGCTGTATTGGAGTTTGTTAGCCAGTTGAACCAACAAGAGTATACTGCTGCCATTTATCGGACTCTCAACCAAGTTAACAATCCACCGTTTTTAGTTATGATTGAAAAATTAGAAAGGTATAGACATGGATAAACAATACCTTCGTGAGAAGCTTGAGGCAATGCGCCAAAATTTTGTCGAGTCAACGCTTCACGAGCGAGCAGTCGGAGTGCTCGACGAAGCACATATGAGCAAGAAAATGCTTAAAATTAAGAAAAAACTAGTGGCTCTTGAAATGGAACGATGCCAGAAAAAAATTGAGCACAAAGACTGTTCTAAGATTGATCAGAAAATCCAAGAGCAAAAGGAGATTTTTGAATCTTGTTGTAAAAAAGATTAAGGAGGAATTGTGTGGAATTACTCATTTACTTGATTCTATTTTTATTTGTCTTAATCATTTCAACTACGACCAATAAACTTCTCCCTTTTTGCCCCTTCCTCTTGTGCAAATCCTTTTGGGGATTGGGATTGGCTTATTTGTTCCTGATGCGGACTTTCATCTCAATACAGAGCTGTTTCTAGCCATGGTTATTGGTCCCTTACTCTTCCGGGAGGCAGAAGAAGCGGATATTACGTCCATTTTGAAGCACTGGCGGATTGTCGTCTTTCTGATTTTTCCTGTGATTTTTATCTCGACCTTAAGCTTGGGGGGCATGGCTCATTTCCTTTGGATTACTCTTCCTTTAGCTGCCTGTTTAGCAGTTGGAGCGGCACTTGGGCCAACAGATTTGGTTGCCTTCGCATCTCTTTCTGAACGTTTTCGTTTTCCCAAACGGGTTTCTAATATCCTAAAAGGGGAAGGACTCTTAAATGACGCTTCTGGTTTGGTTGCCTTTCAGATGGCTCTTGCTGCTTGGACAACAGGAACCTTTTCTTTCAGCCAAGCTGGAACTTCCCTAGCGTTTTCTATCCTTGGTGGTTTTGTAGTCGGTTTTGTGACGGCTATGGTCAATCGTTTCTTGCATAGCTTTTTACTGAGTGTGCGAGCGATAGATATAGCCAGTGAACTATTGCTAGAGCTAAGTTTGCCGCTCATGACCTTTTTCATCGCAGAAGAGTTTCATGTTTCAGGGATTATCGCAGTAGTGGTTGCAGGTATTTTGAAGGCCAGTCGTTTTAAGAAAATTACGCTCCTTGAGGCTCAGGTAGACACCGTGACGGAGACCGTTTGGCACACCGTGACCTTTATGCTAAATGGATCAGTCTTTGTTCTCTTGGGAATGGAATTAGAGTTGATAGCAGAGCCGATCTTGTCTAATTCTCTCTACAATCCCCTTCTTTTACTGTTTTCAGTTGTCGTTCTGACCTTCTTGCTTTTTGCGATCCGCTTTGTCATGATTGCTGGTTTTTACTTTGTGAGGACGCGTCGACTTAAGAAAAAAATTCATAAGTACATGAAAGATATGCTTCTTTTGACCTTCTCTGGTGTCAAAGGGACAGTATCTATCGCGACTATTCTCCTCATACCAAGTCATTTGGAGCAGGAGTATCCTCTGTTGCTCTTTCTCGTAGCAGGCGTTACACTATTAAGCTTTCTAACAGGTTTACTGGTCCTCCCTCACTTATCTGAAGAACAAGAGGAAAGCAAGGACCATTTGATGCATATTGCGATTTTGAATGATGTAGCTGCAGAATTAGAAAAAGAGCTAGACCATCACAAGAACAAACTTCCTCTTTATGCGGCTATTGATAATTATCATGGTCGGATTGAAAACCTCATCCTTAGTCTGGAAAATAAGAGAGTCCAAGAGGACTGGGAGTCCCTCAAGCTTCTTATCTTGAGTATTGAGAGTGACGGTTTGGAGCAAGCCTATGAAGAAAATAGAATCAGCGAGCGTGGCTATCGAGTTTACCAACGTTACCTAAAAAACATGGAGCAGAGTATCAATCGGAATTTCGCTTCTAGAGTGACTTATTACTTCCTAGTTTCCTTACGGATACTGCGCTTTCTACTCCATGAAATGTTCACCTTTGGCAAAACTTTCCGTAGTTGGATGAATGAAGAATCTCGTAAACTACTAGCAGTTGACTATGATCAGATTTCAGAGTTGTATTTGGAAAATACAGAGCTGATTATCGAGAGTTTGGAAAACCTAAAAGGGGTTTACAAGAGTTCTCTGATTAGCTTTATGCAAGAGTCTCGTCTACGCGAGACGGCCATTATCGGAAGTGGTGCCTTTGTTGAGCGGGTTATCAATCGCATCAAGCCAAACAATATCGATGAAATGCTACGAGGCTACTATCTCGAACGTAAGGCAATTTTTGAATACGAAGAAGCTAAACTGATAACAGCCAAGTATGCCAAAAAACTACGACAAAATGTGAATAATTTAGAGAATTATTCTCTGAAAGAAGCCGCAAATACTTTACCTTATGATATGCTAGATTTAATCAGAAGAACTTAGACGATGAAGAAAATGACGGAGGATGGAACATGAAAAAGTGGTGGAAAGAGCTGATGGACAGGCCCTTATTGAAAGCTTTTTTGCATTATTATCAAGCATCTGATAGTGAGTTGACCAGTGTTGCGGTTGCCTACTATTGGTTGATTTCAATCTTTCCTCTGCTAATGATAATGGTCAATATTTTGCCTTATTTTCAGATTCCGGTCTCAAATTTCTTACTTACGATTAAGGAATTTTTACCTGATACGGTGTATGATGTGGTCGCCAAGATTGTCCGAGAAGTCCTGACTCAACCATCAACTGGTTTGCTGAGTTTTGCCGTTTTATCTGCACTCTGGACCTTTTCGAAATCAATGGATTTCCTTCAAAAAGCTTTTAACAAAGCCTATGGGGTGACCAAGAGTCGAGGAATTATCTCCCATCAGTTGATGAGTTTACTTGTTAGTTTCGGCTTGCAGATCCTTTTTGCCTTTGCCTTGTTTTTGAGTATGTTTGGTCGTATGTTGCTCAACCTCCTCAAAACTTACTGGCAATCAGACAGTCCGATATTTTCCTACCTGCAAGACTTTACAGGTCCTCTGGTCTATGCCTTGATCTTTGCCATTCTAGTTATGATTTATTACTTCCTTCCAAAAGTAAAAGCACCACGAATCCGCTATGTTTTACCAGGAAGTGTCTTTGTCTTGCTAACTCTTATCTTTTTATTGAATATCTTTTCTGTCTACGTCAATAGCTATGTTAATCATCTGGTTGATGTCCGATTTTTCAGTTCCATTATCGTGGTGGTCATGATGTTCTGGTTTATTCTCATTGCAAAGATTTTGATTATCGGAGCAGTTATCAATGCCAGTGTTCAGAGTTTGAAAGATCCAAAGTTTAGTATGGAATAATTAGAAAAATCCCTATTAGGTTTCCTAATAGGGATTTTCTTAATAGATAAACATGGCATCTCCAAAACTGAAGAAGCGGTAGTGTTCTTGGATGGCATGGTGATAGGCATCTAGGACTAAGTCACGACCGGCAAAGGCAGAAACCAACATGACCAGAGTTGATTTGGGCAGGTGGAAGTTGGTTGAAAAAGCATCCACAACCTTCCAGTCGTAGCCTGGTTTGATAAAGATATTGGTCCAGCCAGAATCAGCCTGGATTTGCCCATTAAACTTGGAACCGATGGTTTCCAGTGTGCGGATCGAAGTGGTTCCGACAGCGATGACACGACCTCCATTTTCCTTAACAGAGCGAAGGGTAGCAGCTGCTTCATCAGAAAGTTGGTAGAACTCCGAGTGCATTTCATGTTCGTCTAGATTGTCAACAGAGACAGGTCTAAAGGTTCCGAGTCCGACGTGAAGAGTGAGATAGACCAGATGAACACCTTTGGCTTGGATTTCTGCTAGCAGTTCTTTGGTAAAGTGCAGCCCAGCAGTAGGTGCAGCAGCAGAGCCACTTTCTTTAGCGTAGACCGTTTGATAACGTTCGCGATCATCCAATTTTTCGTGGATATAGGGTGGTAGTGGCATTTCACCGAGACTTTCCAATACTTCTAGGAAAATTCCTTGGTATTCAAAGCGGACAATACGGCCCCCGTGGGTCAATTCTTCCGTAACGATAGCACTGAGACGACCATCTCCAAAGCTGACACGAGTACCGACCTTGAGGCGTTTGGCAGGTTTAGCCAGAACTTCCCACTCATCACCTGCAGTATTTTTGAGTAGGAGAAGCTCCACATGGCCACCTGTTTCTTCCTTTTGACCATAGAGGCGGGCAGGGAGAACACGAGTGTCGTTCATGACAAGGGCATCACCAGGTTCCAGCATGTCGATAATGGAGTGGAAGTGTTTATCCTGCATTTCTCCCGTCTCACGATTAACGATAAGGAGTTTGGAGGCATCTCGTTTTTCAAGGGGCGTTTGGGCAATCAATTCCTCAGGCAAGTGGAAATCAAAATCAGCTGTATTCATTTTTCATCATTCTTTCTAAGTTCTAATCCTATCCATTATAACATGTTTCAAGTTTGGACGCTCTTTTTTTAGAAATTAAATCGTTTTCACTTGACAAAAATTGGTCTATACCATATAATAAATATAGAAAAATGGAGGATATAAAATGAAAGTTATTAAAGTTGAAAATCAAGTCGAAGGTGGAAAAGTAGCTTTTGAGATTTTGAAGGAAAAATTGGTCAATGGTGCTCAAACATTAGGACTTGCGACAGGAAGTAGTCCACTTGAATTTTACAAGGAAATCGTTGAGAGTGACCTTGATTTTTCAAATCTAACCAGTGTGAACCTTGATGAGTATGTAGGGCTTGATGGGGACAATCCACAGTCTTATCGTTACTTCATGCAGGAAAACTTGTTCAACCAAAAACCATTTAAAGAAAGCTTCTTGCCACGTGGTGTTAAGGATAATGCTGAAGAAGAAGTTGAACGCTACAATCAAATTTTAGCTGACCATCCTGTTGATTTGCAAATCTTGGGAATTGGTCGCAATGGACATATCGGCTTTAACGAGCCTGGTACTCCATTTGACAGTCAAACGCATCTAGTCGAACTTGACCAGTCTACTATCGAAGCCAATGCTCGCTTCTTTGACAAGATTGAAGACGTTCCAACTCAAGCCATTTCAATGGGAATTAAAAATATCTTGAATGCCAAGTCAATTATTCTCTTTGCTTACGGTGAGTCGAAAGCAGAAGCCATTGCTGGAACAGTGTCAGGCCCAGTAACTGAAAGTCTACCAGCAAGCAGCCTACAAAACCACCCTGATGTGACGATTATCGCTGATGCTGAGGCGCTCAGCCTGCTTGAAAAATAAAAATTACACGAACCGCTTGCTCTTTGGAGTGAGTTGGTTTTTTCTAGCTTTCATGAGTCAATAGAAAGAAGTGTTATAATAGATTGGTAGAACAGCTATATCTAGTTAGGTTCAATTTTTACTATTTTATGATATACAAGGAGAGAATGAAAGTATGCTATTAGAAAATAATCTGATAAAAGACAATATACGAGCTGAAAACAAAAGCTTTCTCTATTATTTACACGAGGAAAAAGTATTTGATTCGCAGTCGCTGGCTGATTTATGTCGCTACGTAGAAAAGCTCGAGTCTATTAGTATAGATCAGATGAGAGATTTGCATTTTATTGAAAATCAAATTCTTCGTCATCTGGTATATCATTTTGACAGCAATGACTTGAGTAAGATTTCGAATCTTCCTGATCAATATTGGAAATATATTGAACCTTTTGAACAATCAGTAACAAAGTTGTATGATTTGATGTAAAAATTGGTGGATTTGATAAAGTATAGGCAAGAAAGTAATTATTGAATCGGAAAATCGGAATAAATGTAGGTTTTCCCTTGACAATTATTCATTTTGCGTGTAAAATGGAATAGATCTTGAACTTGAAGGGAGTGAAAAAAATGTCTAAAAACAGTAGTACGTAAGAATGAATCTCTTGACGATGCACTTCGTCGTTTCAAACGTGCGGTTACTAAAGCTGGTACTCTTCAAGAAACACGCAAACGTGAATTCTATGAAAAACCTTCTGTAAAACGTAAACGTAAATCAGAAGCAGCTCGTAAACGTAAAAAATTCTAATTTGAAATAAAAGGCTAGACTTGTCTAGTCTTTTTTTGCATAGTATTTAGAGGAACAAATTCTTATGAAAGAGTATATAAAAGAATATCAAAAAAATGCGTGAAAATCACTTGGGAGATTGGGGTTATTGTGCTGATCCGACCGATTGGAAGGAATTTGAAGAGTCAAACCAAAGAATTTTTGAAAAGTATTTGACCGATTCAAAAGTATTGTCTGACAAGGTTTTAAGGGTAAAATTGTACAGTAGCTTATTGCTAGATGATATTAAATATTTTTCCTATTATGTGGCGTTTTTAGATGGGGATTATACACAGTTAAACAATGCGCTATGGCAAACAGGAAGAACCGAGTTGATGAGAGGCGGTTTGTTGGCAAGTGGAACAATCTACACAGATGGGATTTTGAAAGGCTTGTTTACCTCTTTTGCTTGTAACGATTTTTCAGCCATTCCATCATTCATCCCCATAGATTTACCCTTGTTGAAAGGAACCTATTATCCAGAAAATGTGATGAATCTTTTATACGCTCTTTATTATCAAGATGAAAAAAGATTATCCGAGTCGCTCTTGCGTGCACAACAGTTTTTAGGGAAGAAAAAACGAACTGGTATGGAAGAATTTTCTGTTCGGTATTTTATAAACTTGGCAAGAAAAGATGCAGTTGCATTAAGCGAGTCCTTACAAAACTTATGCCAAGCTTATCAGAGACGAGGTTACCCTTATGAAAAGATTGATAAGTGCTTTGCGGATGAGATTCATGGTCTATATCGATTGATACGATTTTTTGACTATTCTTTGTTTGAAGAAGTCAGTATGCCATCTCATAAGACTTTTTTGAAGGAGTTTGAAGAATGGCAAGTCCAAAATCAGTTTCCAAAAGGTCAACAGTTCTATATCTATCCTCAAGATATGGCTGATGCAAACAGAATATTAACAAAAGGTCTTCCAAGAATTTACTTTGAAAAATCTAGAAGGGACTTGGTGATAGATGTTGACCAATTTGCAGTAGATTTGTCTCGGTTGATTTAAAAGAGTACGAAAAGACTTCCTAGTCAAATCTTTTTCCAAGCAACATCAAATAAATACTGTAAATCCTGCAAAAAAAGGAAACTTCCACCTACAATCTGATATAATAGTAGGGAGAACTCGATTGAAGGAGGAAATTATGTCGGTTTTAGTGAGAGATGTCATTGAAAAACTCAGACTAGATATTGTCTATGGTGAAGGCGAATTACTTGAAAAAGAAATCAATACTGCGGACATTATGAGACCTGGTCTTGAAATGACGGGCTATTTTGATTACTATACACCAGAACGGATTCAGCTATTAGGGATGAAGGAGTGGTCCTATTTAGTCGCCATGCCTGCCCAGAACCGTTATCAAGTTTTGAAGAAAATGTTTCTACCTGAAACACCGGCGGTTATCGTGGCTCGTGGTCTGGTAGTACCCGAGGAAATGTTGAGGGCTGCTAGGGAATGCAAGATTGCGATTTTAACCAGTCGAACTGCAACCAGTCGTTTATCTGGAGAGCTTTCTAGCTACCTTGATTCCCGTTTGGCTAAACGTACCAGTGTGCACGGTGTCTTGATGGATATCTATGGCATGGGTGTCTTGATCCAAGGAGATAGCGGTATCGGTAAGAGTGAGACAGGTCTTGAGCTTGTGAAGCGTGGACACCGTCTAGTAGCAGACGATCGTGTAGATATTTATTCTAAGGATGAAATGACTCTTTGGGGTGAACCTGCTGAAATCTTGAAGCATTTGCTTGAGATTCGTGGAGTTGGAATTATCGATATTATGAGTCTTTATGGTGCAAGTGCTGTAAAAGATTCTTCACAAGTTCAGCTAGCAGTTTATTTGGAAAATTATGATACGCATAAGACCTTTGACCGTCTTGGAAACAATGCCGAAGAACTCGAAGTTTCTGGTGTAACGATTCCGCGTATCCGCATCCCAGTAAAAACAGGACGCAATATCTCCGTTGTTATTGAGGCAGCTGCCATGAACTATCGTGCTAAAGAAATGGGGTTTGATGCGACGCGTTTATTTGAAGAACGCTTGACAAATCTAATCGCTCAAAATGAGGTGAAACATGATTAATCCAGTCGCATTTGAAATTGGTCCCTTTGCTATTCGTTGGTATGCTTTGTGTATTGTAGCTGGTTTGGTTTTAGCAGTTTATCTTGCCATGAAAGAAGCTCCTAAAAAGAAAATTCTATCAGATGATATTTTGGATTTTATCCTGATTGCTTTTCCGGTAGCTATTTTAGGTGCTAGACTATACTACGTACTCTTTCGCTTAGATTATTATCTGCAAAATCCAGGTGAAATCATCGCCATCTGGAATGGTGGCTTGGCCATTTATGGAGGTTTGATAGCGGGTGCTATTGTCCTTTATATCTTTGCAGATAGAAAGCTGATCAATACTTGGGATTTCTTAGATATTGCAGCACCGAGCGTCATGGTTGCCCAGAGTTTAGGGCGCTGGGGGAACTTCTTTAACCAAGAAGCTTATGGTGCAGCAGTAGATAGTCTGGATTATTTGCCGGGCTTCATTCGTGACCAGATGTACATTGATGGTAGCTACCGTCAGCCGACCTTCTTATATGAGTCGGTTTGGAATCTGATTGGATTTGCTTTGATTCTGATTTTTAGAAGAAAATTAAAGGGAATCAGACGTGGTCATATCACAGCATTCTACTTGATTTGGTATGGCTTTGGTCGTATGATTATCGAAGGGATGCGGACGGACAGTCTCATGTTCTTTGGTCTGCGAGTTTCCCAATGGTTATCAGTTATCCTTATCGGACTCGGTATTTTTATTATACTTTATCAAAATCGAAAGAAAGCCCCTTTCTATCATACAGAGGAGGAAAAATAAATGTTAGAAGTTGCATATATACTTGTCGCGATTGCTTTGATTGTCTGTTTAGTCTATTTGACAATCACGATTCAAAAAGCTGGTCGTATGATTGATGAGACAGAGAAAACCATCAAAACGTTGAGCTCAGATGTGAACGTTACCTTGCATCAGACCAATGAATTGTTGGCTAAGGTAAATGTGTTAGCAGACGATATCAATATCAAAGTTGCGACTATCGACCCACTATTTACGGCTGTAGCAGACTTATCTGAGTCAGTATCTGACCTCAATAGTCAAGCGCGTGTCTTGAGCAAGAAAGCTTCATCAGCTGGTTCAAAGACCATTAAAACAGGTGCAGGCTTGTCCGCTCTTCGTGTCGCAAGTAAATTTTTCAAAAAATAAAAAAGGAGAAATCTTATGGGAAAACTATCCTCTATCCTTTTAGGAACAGTTTCAGGTGCAGCTCTTGCTTTGTTTTTGACGAGTGACAAGGGTAAGCAAGTTTGTAGTCAAGCTCAGGATTTTCTAGATGATTTGAGAGAAGATCCAGAATATGCTAGAGAGCAAGTCTGTGAGAAATTGACAGAAGTGAAGGAACAGGCAACTGACTTTGTGCTGAAAACAAAGGAACAAGTAGAATCTGGTGAAATCACTTTTGATAGTGTCCTTGACCAAGCTAAAAACTGTGCTCGACAAGCTACAGAAGCGTCAAAGGAAACCTTTAACAATCTCAAGGAGCAGTGGCAAGAACAGTCAACAACTCCAGATATCGTAGAAGACGAGGAAGAGATTATTATTGATATTACTGAAGTATAAGGTATCACCATCTCTGGTTTTTGGAGATGGTGATTTTTATCTGCAAGTCTGTCTTTGTGGTATAATAAATACTATGCAGAAAAAACCAACGTCCGCCTATGTGCATATTCCCTTTTGTACACAGATTTGTTATTATTGTGACTTTTCAAAAGTATTTATCAAGAATCAACCAGTAGATAGTTACCTGGAGCATCTGCTAGAGGAGTTCCATTCTTATGATATCCAAAAGTTGCGAACTCTCTATATTGGAGGTGGGACGCCAACAGCTCTGTCCGCTCCGCAATTAGAGCTGCTCTTAGATGGCTTGTCTAAAAACTTGGACTTGTCTGTCTTGGAAGAGTTGACCATTGAGGCCAATCCAGGCGATTTGGACGCGGATAAGATTGCGGTTTTGAAACAGTCGCCAGTCAATCGTGTTTCCTTAGGTGTGCAGACTTTTGATAACAAAATGCTGAAAAAGATCGGGCGTAGTCACTTGGAGAAGGATATTTATGAGAATATCGACCGTCTCAAACTGGCTGGTTTTGACAATATTTCTATCGACCTAATCTACGCTCTTCCAGGTCAAACTATGGATCAGGTCAAGGAAAATGTGGCAAAGGCTATCTCGCTTGATATTCCTCATATGAGCCTTTATAGCTTGATTTTGGAGAATCATACGGTCTTTATGAACCGCATGAGACGTGGGAAATTGCCCCTACCCAAGGAAGAGTTAGAAGCGGAAATGTTTGAATACATCATTTCAGAGCTTGAGCGGGCTGGCTTTGAGCATTATGAGATTTCCAATTTCTCCAAGCCAGGCTTTGAAAGTCGCCACAATCTCATGTACTGGGACAATGCTGAATATTATGGTATCGGTGCGGGTGCTTCAGGTTATGTGGACGGGGTACGTTATAAAAATCATGGTCCTATCCGCCACTATCTCAATGCGGTAGAGGCAGGAAATGCTCGGATTACAGAAGAACACCTGAGTCAAAGGGAGCAGATGGAAGAAGAAATGTTTCTAGGCCTCCGGAAAAAATCCGGGGTTTCCATGGCGCGATTTGAAGAAAAATTTGGACGGTCCTTTGATGGACTTTATGGTGAAATCATCAGAGACTTGGTTCAACAAGGACTCATGCAGATCGACGGTGATCGTGTCCGAATGACAAAGAGAGGTCTCTTCTTGGGAGACACTGTAGCAGAACGATTTATTTTGGAGTAGAACAATGGGCTTAACTTATCAAATGAAAATGAAAATTCCTTTTGATATGGCGGACATGAACGGTCATATCAAACTTCCAGATGTGATTTTGCTGTCCTTGCAAGTATCAGGTATGCAGTCGATTGAACTGGGAGTTAGTGACAAAGATGTGCTAGAACGTTACAATCTGGTCTGGATTATTACAGACTATGCGATTGACGTGGTTCGCTTGCCTCGCTTTGCTGAAGAGATTACGATTGAAACAGAAGCATTGACATACAATCGTCTTTTTTGCTACCGCCGTTTCACTATCTATGATGAAGCAGGTCAAGAAATCATTCGCATGGTAGCAACCTTTGTTCTCATGGACAGAGACAGTCGGAAAGTTCATGCTGTCGAACCGGAGATTGTTGCTCCTTACCAGTCTGAGTTTGATAAAAAACTCATCCGTGGGCCGAAGTATGCTAACCTAGAAGACCCGATCAGTAAAGACTACCATGTTCGTTTTTACGACTTGGATATGAATGGTCATGTCAATAATAGCAAATATCTGGATTGGATTTTTGAGGTCATGGGAGCAGACTTTTTGACCAAGTATATTCCCAAAAAAATCAATCTCAAATATGTCAAAGAAGTGCGACCGGGTGGCATGATTGCTTCAGCTTATGAACTCAAGGGACTAGAAAGCAAGCATGAGATTATCAGTGATGGCGAGATAAATGCCCAAGCTATGATTACGTGGCAAGAAATTGAAGGCAATTAGAAAGGGCGATATGGCTTATAAAGGTTATTTAATTGATTTAGACGGAACCATTTACAAGGGGAAAGACCGGATTCCGGCGGGTGAGGCTTTTGTCCATGAGTTACAAAAAAGAGAAATTCCCTACCTCTTTGTGACCAATAATACAACTCGTACTCCTGAGAGTGTACAAGAGATGTTGGCTCAGAATTTTAATATCGACACACCTCTATCAACTGTCTACACGGCAACTCTGGCAACCATCGACTATATGAATGACTTGGGATTGGAAAAGACAGTCTATGTCATCGGAGAAGCAGGACTCAAGGATGCCATTCAGGCGGCTGGTTATGTCGAAGACAAGGAAAATCCTGCCTATGTGGTAGTTGGACTGGACTGGCAAGTTGACTATGAAAAATTTGCCACAGCAACTCTAGCCATTCAAAAGGGGGCTCACTTTATCGGAACCAACCCTGACCTCAATATCCCGACGGAACGTGGTCTCTTGCCTGGTGCTGGTTCACTAATTACACTTCTTGAAGTAGCAACACGGGTCAAACCAGTTTATATCGGAAAACCAAATGCTATCATTATGGATAAGGCAGTTGAGCACTTGGATTTGAAAAGAGAAGAGTTGCTCATGGTTGGGGATAACTACCTGACAGATATCCGAGCAGGGATTGACAATGGTATTCCAACTCTCTTGGTGACGACAGGTTTTACCAAGGCAGAAGAAGTGGCTGACCTGCCAATCGCACCAACTCATGTAGTTTCTAGCCTTGCGGAGTGGAATTTTGATGAAAACTAAACTAACCTTTTGGGGAAGTATGCTCTTTTTCCTCTCCCTGTCTATTCTCTTAACCATTTATCTGGCATGGATTTTCTATCCCATGGAGATTCAGTGGCTGAACTTAGCGAATCGAGTCTATCTAAAGCCAGAAACCATTCTGTATAACTTTCATATCTTGATGAATTACCTGACCAATCCCTTTAGTCAGGTCTTAGAGATGCCAGATTTTCGTTCATCAGCGGCTGGTTTACATCACTTTGCGGTGGTGAAGAATCTCTTTCACCTAGTTCAGCTAGTTGCCCTAGTGACACTGCCAAGTTTCTATTTCTTTAATAGAAA
Source organism: Streptococcus oralis (assembly GCF_001579025.1). Classification (GTDB taxonomy): domain Bacteria; phylum Bacillota; class Bacilli; order Lactobacillales; family Streptococcaceae; genus Streptococcus; species Streptococcus oralis_X. The sequence continues at coordinate 1,033,416 of NZ_KQ970235.1, read as the reverse complement.
GATTGTGAAAAAAGGCTTTTTGCCCCTATATCGTAACAGTATTCTGACTTTAGTGCTATTGCCTCTGGTCATTGGGCTTGTGGGAGTGTTGATTGGTTTTGAGCAATTCTTTACTCTTTTCCATCAGATTCTCTTTGTGGGAGATGATACTTGGCTTTTTGATCCAGCAAAGGATCGAGTTATTTGGATTTTGCCAGAGACTTTCTTTCTCCATGCCTTTGTACTTTTCTTTGCTTTGTATGAAGGAATGTTTGGTTTCCTTCTTGCTAAAGCTTCAAGGAAATAGTGGAAAAAATTCTGTATTTTTAATAAAAAACGAGAGAAGTTGCTCTACTCCCTATTTATTGTTAGGTTATCCTAAAGATAAACTTGCAAAGCAGGAGATTTTTGCAGAAAACAGTCTATTTTCTATGAAAAAATAGGCTTTTTTTCTAAAAATACCTAGTCAAGCGCTTTATTTTTTTGTATAATAGAAATAGCAAGTATAGATAAAAGAAGAGAAAAGCATGATTACACTATTTTTATCACCGAGTTGTACATCATGTCGTAAGGCAAAGGCTTGGTTAGAGACGCATAAAGTGCCCTTTCAAGAGCATAATATTATGACTAGTCCTTTAACAAGAAAAGAATTACAACATATTCTTTCCTTGACCGAAAATGGTACTGATGACATCATTTCAACTCGTTCAAAAATTTTTCAAAAATTGGATATTGATGTAGAGAGTATCTCGGTATCGGAGTTGCTTCAGTTGATTGAGCAATATCCTAGTCTTTTGCGTCGCCCAATTATTATAGATACCAAACGCATGCAGATCGGTTTTAATGAAGATGAGATTCGTGCTTTTCTCCCTCGTAGTTACCGTAAACAAGAATTGAAAGAAGCAACATTGAGAGCTGGTATTGGATAGATGAACAAACAGTATAGTTACCCACTAGATTTGTCGTGGAGCACTGAAGAACTTGCTTCAGTGCTTTCTTTTTTTAATGATGTTGAAGCTGCTTATGAAGATAAGGTTGAAGCAAAAAAACTGCTAGAATCTTACAAGAAATTTAAGTCTGTGGTTCCAAGCAAAAGCGAAGAAAAGCGCTTAGGTCGCGAATTTGAGACGGCTAGCGGTTATTCCTGCTATCATGCAGTTCAATTAGCAAAAGAAAAAAGAGAAGGGAAGATTTCTCTTGGAAACTAAATTTGAATTTGCCAAACAGATTGTGCAGGAAGCTGCTGCCTATATTTTGGCTCACATGAAAGAAGATTTGCAGGTTGAGCGAAAATCTTCACCTACCGACTTGGTGACGCGTTTGGATAAGGAAGTTCAGGATCTCTTGGTTGGTAGAATTTTAGCATCTTATCCAGAAGACTTGATTTGCGCGGAAGAGGGTTGTTTACGTGCTGCAGTCGGTCAAGGTTCCGTTTGGGTGATTGATCCCATTGACGGTACCAATAACTTTATCGCCCAGCAGGAAGATTTTGCCGTGATGTTGGCTTATTTTGAGAATGGTGTTGGCAAATTTGGTGTCATCTATGATGTCATGAAAGGTGATTGTTACCATGGTGGTGGCGCCTTTCCTCCTTGTCGCAATAATGATCCCTTACCGCCTTTTAAAAAGAAACCTCTTCAAGAATTTTTAGTTGCCGGTAACTCAGGTATGTTTGAAAGCAATGAGTGTGGCTTGGCTGATTTGGGTCGAGCAGCGTTGGGAGTCCGTGTTTACGGCAGTGCGGCCATTAGTTTTGCCAAGGTTTTATCGGGTCGACTTCTGACTTACATTACCTACCTGCAGCCATGGGATTACGCTGCGGCCAGTATCTTAGGGGAAAGTCTGGGTTATCGTCTGATTACGGTTTCTGGTGAGCCTGTTGATTTTCAAACACGCCAGCCGGTCATGATGGTGCCAATCGAGATGCAAGAAGAGATTCAGTCTTATATCTACGAAAGGAAAGAGAACTAAATGCAATTTCCAGAAGGATTTGTTGAAAAATATGAAGCGATACTAGAAGAAGAGGCAAGAGACTTTCTTGCCTCTTTTAAACAAGAAGCAGTTTCGGCTTTTCGGGTCAATCCCTTAAAAGAAAGTCAGTTATCGTTTGCTGATGCTATTCCTCATACACCTTGGGGGTATTATGGTAAGGTTTCTGGGAAGTCACCAGAGCACGTGACAGGTTTCGTTTATTCGCAAGAGCCTGCAGCCCAAATGGTGGCCCAGGTAGCTCAACCCCTTCCCGGTATGAAGGTCTTGGACTTGGCGGCAGCACCAGGTGGAAAATCCACTCAACTAGCAGCTTATCTGGCTAATCAAGGAGTCCTTGTCTCCAACGAAATTTCAAGCAAGCGTGCTAAAATTTTAGTGGAAAATATGGAGCGATTTGGAGCGACAAACGTTGTCGTGACCAATGAATCTGCTGACCGCTTGGCCAAGGTTTTTAAAGGTTACTTTGATGTGATTATCCTTGATGCACCTTGCTCGGGTGAAGGGATGTTTCGTAAGCAGCCAGAGGCCATGGATTATTGGAGTACCGATTATCCTAGCCAATGTGCTAGTCTCCAAAGAGAAATTTTAGAAGATGCAGTGACCATGCTTGCAGAAGGCGGCCGTTTAGTCTATTCGACCTGTACTTGGGCACCTGAGGAAAATGAAGAAATCGTCCACTGGTTGCTGGATACTTATGAATTTGAATTGCTTCCAGTTGAGCATGTGAACGGTATGGTAGCAGGAATTGACCTTCCTGAAACGGCTCGGATGTATCCTCATCATTTTAAGGGAGAAGGCCAGTTTGTTGCCCACCTGCAGTTTAAGGGACAAAATCCAGCACCTAAATTCAAGGCTAGCAAGAGCAATCTCAGTCGTGAGCAACTGGCTTTGTGGCAAGAATTTGCCCAAAAACACTTACGGGTCAATCTAGCTGGTATCTTGCAAACTTTTGGAGACCAGCTCTATCTCTTGCCAGAGATGCTACCTAATCTAGGGAAACTCAAAATTGCCCGAAATGGGCTCCATCTGGGTACTTTTAAGAAGAAACGCTTCGAACCAAGCTTTGCTCTGGGATTAGCCTTGAAACCAAGCCAAGTAAAACAAAGTGTCGAAATCAATGATAAGGACTTTGTAAAATATGTGGCTGGTGAGACTGTTCAATTGTCTGAAGCTCGACCAAATGGTTGGTACCAAGTTCTGGTTCAAGGAAACGGATTAGGCTTTGCCAAGGTAACGGGAAATGTTTTGAAAAATTATTATCCAAAAGGACTCAGATTCAGGTGAAAAAGCTAGTCAAAGAGCCTATTCTATGTTATAGTGGAAGTATGAGTTTTTTCTGATAGTCTTTCATTATTACTTATATTATACGATGGAATTGTCCGCTCCTAAGAATGACTAGATAAAATAAAGCGGGACAATCATTGATGATAATTGGATGATCAGGACAAACGGAAGAAATCAGAACATTTATCATTATGTTCAAGGAGAATAACAGTGAAAAAAAGAAAAAAGCTCGTCATGTCTCTTGCAGCTCTTTTGATGGCAGGTTCTCTAGCAGGATGCGCTAGCTGGATTGATCGTGGAGAATCCATGACAGCCGTTGGTTCAACTGCTCTTCAGCCTCTTGTCGAAGCGGCAGCAGATGAATTTGGTTCTAGAAACATCGGAAAAACAGTCAATGTTCAAGGTGGTGGATCGGGTACAGGCCTATCTCAAGTCCAGTCTGGAGCAGTTGACATCGGGAACTCTGACGTCTTTGCAGAGGAAAAAGAAGGAATCGATGCTTCAGCTCTGGTAGACCACAAGGTTGCAGTGGCTGGTCTTGCAGTGATTGTAAACAAGGAAGTGGATGTTGAAAATCTCACAACCGAGCAACTTCGCAAAATCTTTACAGGTGAAGTGACCAACTGGAAAGAAGTTGGGGGCAAAGACCTGGCCATTTCAATCATCAACCGAGCAGCAAGTTCTGGTTCACGAGCGACGTTTGATACGGTGGTTATGAATGGCCAATCGGCAATGCAGAGTCAAGAACAGGATTCTAACGGGATGGTCAAGTCCATTGTATCCCAAACCCCTGGAGCCATTTCTTACCTGGCTTTTGCCTATGTAGATGACTCCGTGAAAAGCATGAAACTGAATGGGTATGAACCTACATCTGAGAATGTAACGACCAACAACTGGCCTTTGTGGTCTTATGAACATATGTACACACTTGGTCAGCCAAATGAGTTAGCTGCTGAATTCCTGAATTTCGTCCTCTCAGATGAAGCCCAAAATGGAATTGTTAAGGGCATGGGCTATATCTCTATCAATGAAATGAAAGTCCAAAAGGATGCTTCAGGTACCGTTACAGCAGTAGAAGGAGGTCAATAATGAATCAAGAAGAATTATCAAAAAAATTACTATCTCCTTCAAAGAACTCTCGCCTTGAGAAGTTTGGTAAAGGTTTGACCTTCACTTGCCTTTCTTTGATTGTTATCATTGTGGCCATGATTTTGATTTTTGTAGCTCAAAAAGGCTTATCGACCTTCTTTGTCAATGGGGTCAACATCTTTGATTTCCTCTTTGGACAAACTTGGAATCCTTCTGGGAAACAATTTGGTGCCCTTCCGATGATTTTGGGTTCCTTTATTGTGACGATTTTATCTGCCCTCATCGCAACACCCTTTGCTATCGGTGCTGCAGTCTTTATGACAGAAGTCTCACCAAAGGGTGCAAAGATTTTGCAACCGGCCATTGAACTCCTCGTCGGGATTCCTTCAGTCGTCTATGGATTTATCGGTTTGCAAGTTGTGGTGCCTTTTGTCCGTAGTGTCTTTGGTGGAACTGGTTTCGGGATTTTGTCAGGGATTTTCGTTCTCTTTGTCATGATCCTACCAACTGTAACCTTTATGACAACAGACAGCTTGCGTGCTGTTCCTCGTCATTACCGTGAAGCTAGTTTAGCTATGGGAGCCACTCGTTGGCAAACCATCTGGCGTGTGACCTTGAAAGCAGCACGTTCAGGTATTTTCACTGCAGTGGTCTTTGGGATGGCGCGTGCCTTCGGTGAAGCCCTTGCTATTCAGATGGTGGTCGGAAACTCAGCAGTTGTCCCAACTTCGCTAACAACACCAGCTGCGACTTTGACTTCTGTTTTGACTATGGGTATCGGAAATACCGTCATGGGAACGGTTGATAATAACGTTCTCTGGTCACTGGCCTTAGTCTTGCTCTTGATGAGTTTGGCCTTTAACAGTGTGATTAAATTGATTACGAAAGAAAGAGGAAAGAAAAACTATGCACGCTAAGAAATTAGATAAACTTGCAACAGCTGTCCTCTATACCATCGCGGGTATCATCGTGACCATTTTGGCATCTTTGATTCTCTATATCTTGGTGAGAGGGTTACCGCATATCTCTTGGTCCTTCTTGACAGGGAAATCTTCCTCTTATCAAGCAGGTGGGGTATCGGAATTCAGCTCTACAATTCCTTCTTCCTTCTGGTCATTACCTTGATTATCTCTGTGCCTTTATCTATGGGGGCTGGCGTATTCCTTGCTGAGTATGCCAAAAAAGGACCTGTGACCAATTTTATTCGTACCTGTATTGAGATTTTGTCTTCTCTACCATCAGTCGTTGTGGGTCTCTTTGGTTACTTGATCTTTGTAGTCCAGTTTGAGTATGGATTTTCAATCATTTCAGGTGCCTTGGCCTTGACAGTCTTTAACCTTCCTCAGATGACTCGAAATGTTGAGGACAGTTTAAAACACGTTCACCATACACAACGTGAGGCAGGCTTGGCTCTTGGAATTTCTCGTTGGGAGACTGTGGTCCATGTCGTCATTCCAGAAGCTCTTCCAGGTATCGTAACGGGTGTTGTCTTGGCATCTGGCCGTATTTTTGGTGAGGCCGCCGCTCTTATCTATACGGCAGGACAATCCGCTCCAGCTCTTGACTGGTCTAACTGGAATATCCTCAGTGTTACCAGCCCTATCTCAATCTTCCGTCAAGCAGAAACCTTGGCAGTCCATATCTGGAAGGTCAACAGTGAAGGAACCATTCCTGATGCTACCATTGTATCTGCTGGTTCTGCCGCCGTGCTCCTCATCTTTATCTTGATTTTTAACTTTGGGGCACGCAAACTCGGAAGCTATTTACACAAGAAATTAACCGCTGCCTAAAGGAGAAGCCATGTCAAAATATAACTGGGATGAAAAGCATATCATCACCTTCCCTGAAGAAAAAGTGGCCCTCTCTACCAAGGATTTACATGTTTACTATGGTAAAAATGAATCCATCAAGGGCATCGATATGCAATTTGAAAAAAATAAAATTACAGCCTTGATTGGTCCTTCTGGATCAGGGAAATCTACCTATCTTCGCAGTCTCAATCGGATGAATGATACCATTGATATTGCCAAGGTCACAGGTCAAATCCTCTACCGAGGGATTGACGTTAACCGTCCAGAAATCAATGTCTATGAGATGCGCAAGCATATCGGAATGGTCTTCCAACGTCCAAATCCATTTGCTAAGTCTATTTACCGCAACATCACTTTTGCTCATGAACGTGCAGGAGTTAAGGACAAGAAAGTACTTGATGAAATTGTTGAAACCTCTCTAAGACAGGCAGCCCTATGGGATCAGGTCAAAGATGACCTCCACAAATCAGCCTTGATGCTTTCTGGTGGTCAGCAACAACGTCTCTGTATCGCTCGCGCCATCTCTATCAAGCCAGATATCCTCTTGATGGATGAGCCTGCTTCAGCCTTGGATCCGATTGCGACAGCCCAGCTGGAAGAAACCATGTTGGAATTGAAGAAGGACTTTACCATCATCATCGTTACCCACAGTATGCAACAGGCTGCGCGTGCAAGTGACTACACAGGATTTTTCTACTTGGGTGATTTGATTGAGTATGATAAGACATCCAATATTTTCCAAAATGCTAAGTTACAGTCAACCAATGACTATGTAACGGGACACTTTGGTTAGAAAGGAAACGGTATGTCAGAAGCGATTTTACAGGTCTCAGACCTGTCCGTTTATTACAATAAAAAGAAGGCCTTGAATAGTGTTTCCCTTTCTTTCCAACCTAAGGAAATAACGGCCTTGATAGGTCCATCTGGATCAGGAAAGTCCACCCTGCTCAAAGCTATCAACCGCATGGGCGATCTAAATCCTGAGGTGACTACAACTGGATCAGTAGTCTATAATGGTCACAATATCTACAGTCCTCGCACTGATACGGTTGAATTGCGTAAGGAAATCGGTATGGTCTTTCAACAGCCCAATCCCTTCCCTATGTCTATCTACGAAAATGTTGTCTATGGGCTACGTATCAATGGGGTTAAGGATAAACATGTTTTGGATGAAGCAGTTGAAAAGGCCTTGCAACGCGCTTCTATCTGGGATGAAGTAAAGGATCGTTTGCATGATTCGGCCATTGGTCTCTCAGGTGGACAACAACAACGTGTTTGTGTTGCTCGTGTCTTAGCAACCAGTCCGAAAATTATCCTCTTAGATGAACCAACTTCAGCTTTGGATCCTATTTCTGCAGGTAAGATTGAGGAAACCTTGTATGGTCTGAAAGATAAGTACACCATGCTCTTGGTAACGCGTTCGATGCAACAGGCCTCACGTATCTCTGATAAAACAGGATTTTTCCTAGATGGGGATTTGATCGAGTTTAACGATACGAAGAAGATGTTCCTAGACCCACAAAACAAGGAAACAGAAGATTATATTACAGGAAAATTTGGATAAGGAGTTGAATGATGTTACGATCTCAATTTGAAGAAGATTTGGAGAAATTGCACAACCAGTTCTATGCTATGGGACAAGAAGTGCTCTCGCAGATCAATCGTACAGTGCGTGCCTTTGTCACGCATGACCGTGATTTGGCAAAAGAAGTCATCGAAGACGATGCAGAAGTAAATGAATATGAAGTGAAGTTGGAAAAGAAATCATTTGAAATGATTGCTCTCCAACAACCTGTTTCGCAAGACCTTCGTACCGTCTTGACCGTTCTCAAGGCAGTGTCAGACGTGGAACGCATGGGAGATCATGCAGTGTCTATCGCTGAGGCGACCATTCGTATGAAGGGAGAGCAACGTATCCCTTCTGTTGAAGAAGAAATCAAAAAGATGGGACGCGACGTGAAAAACTTCGTCGAAGCAGCTCTAGATCTCTATCTCAACGGTTCTGTGGATCAAGCCTACGAAGTAGCAGCGATGGACGAAAAAATCAACCATTACTTTGATAGCATCCGAGATTTGGCTACAGAAGAAATTAGGAAAAATCCTGAAGCTATCGTTACAGGCCGTGATTACTTCCAGGTCATTTCTTTCTTGGAACGTATCGGAGACTACGCAAAAAATATCTGTGAATGGGTTGTTTACTTTGAAACAGGTAAGATTGTCGAACTATAAGAAACGGTTTAAATATACAGAAATAAGGCTGATTAAAATAAATCAGTCTTCTTTTTTTATGAAAAGAATTGTTTTACAATCAAAATCTCTAAAAGGGTTGACAACTATTTTTAAAAGAGTTATAATTATTCAGAATTAACAGAAAGGTCGTTTATTTATGAAATTTAAGAAATGGATATTAGTTGTGTGTAGTATGCTTGCCAGCATGATTTTAGTAGCTTGCCAGTCAGGAACGGATAGTTCCCAGTCTGCTGTGGACGCTATTAAACAAAAAGGAAAGCTAGTCGTTGCGACCAGCCCAGACTATGCGCCGTTTGAATTCCAAGCCTTGGTAGATGGTAAAAACCAAGTGGTTGGTGCAGATATTGATATGGCTCAAGCAATTGCAGACGAGCTTGGGGTTAAACTTGAAATCTCTAGCATGAGTTTTGACAATGTCTTGACCAGTCTTCAAACTGGAAAGGCTGACTTGGCCATTGCAGGAATTAGTGCTACAGATGAGAGAAAGGAAGTATTTGACTTTTCAATCCCTTACTATGAAAATAAGATGAGTTTCTTGGTTAGAAAAGCTGATTTAGACAAATACAAGGATCTTTCAAGCCTTGCAAGTGCCAATATCGCAGCTCAAAAGGGAACTGTGCCAGAAACCATGGTCAAGGAACAATTGCCAAATGTCCAGTTGACATCTTTGACCAATATGGGGGAAGCCGTCAATGAATTGCAGGCTGGAAAAGTGGATGCTGTTCATATGGATGAACCAGTTGCTCTTAGCTACGCAGGTAAAAACTCAGACCTTGTTGTTGCATCTGTTAACTTGACGATGAAAGATGGCGAAGCCAATGCCGTTGCTATCAAGAAGGATCAATCAGACTTGAAAGCAGTAGTCGATAAGGTTATCCAAAAACTGAAAGACGACGGAACCTATCAAAACTATCTTGAAAAAGCAGCGCAACTAACAGAAGTTGAACAATAAGAAAAAGCAGAGTTGGACTTTAATCCAACTCTGCTTTTATGTATTCTAATAGCTCTTCTAGATTTTCAAGAGTGACTTTGGCAAACTGATAAGGGCAGGTGTCCAAATAAGCCTTCTCAAAAAAGTCTAGTTTGAGTGAGCTGTGTTTCAAACTGGCAATTTTAGGATAGTGCCTCAAATCAAGCAAAAGACCATCGTGTAGAGGGTAGTGGGGCAAGGGGCAGGTGTTTTCTTCAAGCACTTTCTTTATCTGAGCCTGATAGTTCTCTTGAAGGCTCAATCGAGCCAGTCGATTTTTTTCAAATAACTGGCTATCGATGTAAAGAGAAAGAGCCTTTTGCATGATGAGATTGCTGTCATAGTCCAGGATATTTTTGTAGGAAACAAAGGCCTCTTTTAGGGCATTTGGGAGAATGAGAGCGGTAATACGAAGGGCTGGAAAGAGACTGGTTGAGAAGGACTTGATATAAATGACCCGATCCTCAGTATCCAGATAGTGGAAGGTTTGTCCCTTTTTAGAGTCTAAGTCACCTAGATAATCATCCTCGACGATATATACACCATACTGGTTTGCTAGATCCAGAATAGCCCTTTTTTCCTGATCAGAATAGGAATGACCAAGAGGATAGTGGAAACGAGGAATGGTATAGAAAAACTTGATTTTCCCAGATTTAAACTGTTCTTCCAGTTCTTCAAGGTTGATGCCATCAATTCGGCGTTCAATGGTCTGGCAGGCCAATCCCTGAGCGAACAAGAGACGATTCATCCGGTGGTAGGTCGGCTGTTCAACTAGAATCTCCGCTCCCTCGCTCGGAAAGTTAATCTGAGAAAGGATAAAGAGAGCTTGCTGGGTACCAGATGTTAGAACCAGTTGGTCGGGTTTGCAGTAGAGAGCCTGGTCAAAGAAGAGTTGATGGACAGATTGTCTGAGTTCCTCAAGGCCTTCTTGGTTATCATAGTAGTTGAAGAGGTAGTTTTCTCGGCCTATCAGGGTTTCGTTGACGCAGAGTCGGAAGTCGTCATAGGCACTGGCATGTTCGTCAGTGACTTCGATTTCCAAGTCCTGATGCCGCCCCTGTTCTAGAACATAATAGCCACTTTGGGGCTTGGCATAGAGGTATTGTTCATGGCGTAATTCCAGTAGGGCTCGTTGGATAGTGTCCTTGCTACAGTGGAAGTCTTGGCTCAGTTGACGGATAGAGGGAAGCCGGCTACCTGTTGGGAATTTTCCTGATTCGATCCCCTTTTTTAGAAAGGAAACGACTGCTTGGTATTTACTTTCTTTCTTCATTCCAGACCTCCGTTGATTTTGTTACATTGTACCTTTTTTTTGCCTCCTTTGCAATGGGAAAAGCATTTCTCCCTTTCACAACTAGGAGCAAATGTGGTATACTTAGAAAGTATAATGATTCATTGAACAGAAGATAAGAAAGAGAATGGATAGAAAAGTGCAGGAACCGGTTAAATTATTTCAATACAATACTCTAGGTGCCCTAATGGCAGGTCTCTATGGTGGAACCATGACAGTAGGAGAGTTGCTGGAACATGGTGACCTCGGCTTGGGGACTTTGGATTCGATTGATGGGGAGTTGATTGTCCTTGATGGCAAGGCTTATCAAGCCAAGGGATCTGGTCAAACGCCTGAAATCGTTGAAGTGGCAGCGGATGCTCTTATTCCCTATGCAGCAGTGGTTCCTCATCAGGCAGAAGTGATTTTTCGTCAGCGCTTTGAGATGACGGACAAGGAATTGGAAAAGCGAATTGAGTCCTACTATGATGGGGAAAATCTTTTTCGTTCCATCAAGATTCATGGCGAATTTTCACAAATGCATGTACGGATGATTCCCAAATCCACACCTGATACCAAGTTTGCTGATGTGGCGACACACCAACCTGAATATAGCCGTGAAAATGTATCGGGAACTATTGTTGGATTTTGGACACCGGAGATTTTCCACGGAGTGAGTGTTGCAGGCTATCATTTGCATTTTATCTCAGATGATTTGACCTTTGGTGGGCATGTGATGGACTTTGTTATCAAAGAAGGAATGATTGAGGTTGGGGCAGTCGACCAGTTGGACCAACGTTTTCCAGTCCAAGATCGCCAGTATTTATTCGCCAAATTTAACGTTGACGAGATGAAGAAAGATATTGATAAGTCAGAATAGGAGAAAAAGATGACAGTACATATTATCCTTACCATGATCGCTTTGGTTCTCATTCTAGTAAGTGGAACTTGGTA
>NZ_KQ970235.1:1019268-1021797 GCF_001579025.1 Streptococcus oralis | reverse complement strand
CTTATGCAGGAGCAGCCTTTCTTATATGTGCTTTATGGAATCGCCATGGCGGCCCTCTTTGAGGAAACAGCTCGTCTTGTCTTTTTTAAATGGTTGGAGAAAAAGAGAAAGCTAGAAGATCGAGATGCTTTGGCTTATGGTTTGGGACATGGGGGCTTGGAAATGCTCTATCTCGGAATGGGAAGCTTGATCAGTTTGTTGATTCTCTTTTCACTCATTCAGTCTTCAAATACTGATGTAGCCAATCTCCTTCCAAAGACTACACTCGAAACGGTTCAGTCTCTTTCTGTATGGCAGGTTTATTTACTAGGAGTTGAACGTGTGCTTGCTCTGGTTCTACAAATCTGTCTTTCCATCTGGGTCTATCAAAGTGTCCGTCAAAAGAAATGGATCTACCTCCTTGCTGCCTATGGTTTGCATGCCTTGTTTGACTTGGCTCCAGCCTTATCTCAGGTTGGATGGATTGCAAATCCGCTTCTAGTTGAGTTTATTCTTCTCGTAGAACTGCTAGTCTTTATCTGGCTAACAAAATCTACATTTTGGAAAAAATCATAAAAAGAGGGGTGACCTCTTTTTTTATGTAAAGATAAAACAAGCTCTTTTTATGGTCGTCAAATGTCTCTAAAAGTGGTATAATGGAATGAATTTTGAAAAAGGAAGAGTGACATGTCAGTAAAAGAAAAAATGCTTGAAATCCTAGAAGGAATCGATATTCGTTTTAAGGAGCCCTTGAAGACCTATACCTATACCAAGGTTGGAGGTCGAGCGGATTATCTAGTTTTGCCACGCAATCGCTATGAGATGGTCCGTGTCGTCCAATTTGCCAATCAAGAGAATATTCCCTGGATGGTGCTTGGGAATGCCAGCAATATCATCGTTCGTGAAGGTGGAATCCGTGGTTTTGTCATCTTGTGTGATAAGCTTAATAACGTTTCGGTTGATGGCTATACCATCGAAGCAGAAGCTGGAGCTAACTTGATTGAAACGACACGTATTGCCCTCCGTCATAGTTTGACTGGTTTTGAGTTTGCTTGTGGGATTCCTGGAAGCATCGGTGGAGCTGTCTTTATGAATGCGGGTGCCTATGGAGGAGAGATTGCTCATATCTTGCAGTCTTGTCAAGTTTTGACCAAAGAAGGGGAAATCAAGACCTTGTCTGCCAAGGACTTGGCTTTTGGTTACCGCCATTCAGCTATTCAGGATTCTGGGGCCATTGTCTTGTCAGCTAAATTTGCCCTTGCACCTGGAAATCACCAGGTCATTAAGCAAGAAATGGACCGCTTGACGCACCTACGTGAACTCAAACAACCATTAGAATACCCGTCTTGTGGTTCAGTCTTTAAGCGTCCAGTTGGGCATTTTGCAGGTCAGTTGATTTCAGAAGCTGGCTTGAAAGGCTATCGAATCGGTGGTGTTGAAGTATCTGAGAAGCACGCTGGTTTCATGATCAATGTTGCTGACGGTACGGCGAAGGACTACGAGGACTTGATCCAATCTGTTATCGAAAAAGTCAAGGAACACTCAGGTGTCACTCTTGAAAGAGAAGTCCGAATCTTGGGTGAGAAGGAATAAGGTTGGGGTAGAAAAGTTGCTGCTATAACCATTGTAAAGGGGGTGAAAGCCTATCGTGAGTGAAGATGTATGTAGGCAGTTTAATCTCCTACACGAGGTAGTAGCGGCCTGACAGAGCCCTGATCTGTTAATTTATGAAAAAGAAGGAATTTATGACAATTGAAAAAACCAATTATTGAATTCAAAAACGTCTCTAAAGTTTTTGAAGACAGCAACACCAAGGTTCTCAAAGACATCAACTTTGAGTTGGAAGAAGGGAAGTTTTACACTCTTTTAGGAGCATCTGGTTCAGGAAAATCAACCATTCTAAACATCATTGCAGGTTTACTGGATGCGACGACAGGGGATATTTTGCTGGATGGGGTGCGGATCAATGACATCCCAACTAATAAACGAGATGTCCATACGGTCTTCCAATCCTATGCCTTGTTTCCACATATGAATGTGTTTGAAAATGTTGCCTTTCCACTCCGCTTGCGTAAAATCGACAAGAAAGAAATCGAACAGCGTGTAGCGGAAGTTCTCAAGATGGTTCAGTTGGAAGGTTACGAGAAGCGTTCCATCCGTAAACTCTCTGGAGGACAACGTCAGCGTGTGGCCATTGCCCGTGCCATCATCAACCAACCCCGTGTGGTCTTGTTGGATGAGCCCTTGTCAGCGCTGGACTTAAAATTGCGAACAGACATGCAGTACGAACTGCGTGAATTGCAACAACGATTAGGAATTACCTTTGTCTTTGTCACTCACGATCAGGAAGAAGCTCTTGCCATGAGTGACTGGATTTTCGTTATGAACGATGGTGAGATTGTTCAGTCTGGAACACCAGTGGACATCTACGATGAGCCAATCAACCACTTTGTTGCCACCTTTATTGGTGAGTCAAATATTTTGCCAGGAACCATGATTGAGGATTACTTGGTTGAGTTTAACGGCAAACGCTTTGAAGCAGTCGACGGG
>NZ_KQ970235.1:1017152-1019121 GCF_001579025.1 Streptococcus oralis | reverse complement strand
AACGCTTTGAAGCGGTCGACGGGGGGATGAAGCCAAATGAGCCAGTTGAGGTTGTCATTCGTCCAGAGGACTTGCGCATTACCCTTCCTGAAGAAGGCAAGCTCCAAGTCAAGGTTGATACCCAACTCTTCCGTGGGGTTCACTACGAGATTATCGCCTATGACGAACTCGGAAATGAATGGATGATCCACTCGACCCGTAAGGCCATTGTGGGTGAGGAAATCGGTCTGGACTTTGAACCAGAAGATATCCACATCATGCGTCTCAACGAAACCGAAGAAGAATTCGATGCTCGTATCGAAGAGTACGTAGAAATCGAAGAGCAAGAAGCAGGTCTGATTAACGCAATCGAGGAGGAAAGAGATGAAGAAAACAACCTCTAAACTCTTTGTAGTGCCCTACATGCTTTGGATTGCACTCTTTGTCCTCGCACCCTTGGTCTTGATTTTCGGTCAATCCTTTTTCAACATTGAAGGGCAGTTTAGTTTAGAAAACTATAAATCCTACTTTGCGTCACAAAACTTGACCTATCTCAAAATGAGCTTCAACTCTGTGCTTTATGCAGGGATTGTGACCATGGTAACGCTTTTCATCAGTTATCCAACAGCCCTCTTTTTGACCCGTCTCAAGCACCGTCAACTCTGGCTCATGCTGATTATTCTGCCAACATGGATTAATTTGCTCCTTAAGGCTTATGCCTTTATCGGTATTTTTGGTCAGAATGGCTCCATTAACCAATTCTTGGAATTCATCGGAATCGGTTCGCAACAGTTGCTCTTTACTGATTTCTCCTTTATCTTCGTCGCAAGCTACATCGAGCTTCCCTTTATGATTTTGCCGATTTTCAATGTCTTGGATGATATGGACAACAATCTCATCAATGCCAGCTATGACCTCGGTGCGACCAAGTGGGAGACTTTCCGCCATGTCATCTTCCCCCTTTCTATGAATGGAGTAAGAAGTGGTGTCCAATCAGTCTTTATCCCTAGTTTGAGTCTTTTCATGCTGACACGTTTGATTGGTGGGAACCGCGTTATCACGCTGGGAACGGCTATTGAGCAGAACTTCCTGACCAATGACAACTATGGAATGGGTTCTACCATCGGGGTGATCCTCATCCTGACCATGTTCATCACCATGTGGGTGACCAAGGAAAGGAGAGAACGATGAAAAAATTTGCCAATCTCTACCTAGCCTTTGTCTTTATCATCCTTTATTTGCCAATTTTTTACTTGATTGGCTATGCATTTAATGCTGGCGATGATATGAACAGCTTTACAGGCTTTAGCTTGAGCCATTTTAAAACCATGTTTGGTGATGGTCGCCTCATGTTGATCCTCACCCAAACCTTTTTCTTGGCCTTTCTATCAGCCTTGATTGCGACCATTATCGGGACTTTCGGTGCCATTTATATCTATCAGTCTCGTAAGAAATACCAAGAAGCCTTTTTATCACTCAATAATATCCTCATGGTTGCGCCTGACGTTATGATTGGTGCCAGCTTCTTGATTCTCTTTACCCAGCTTAAGTTTTCACTTGGATTTTTGACGGTTCTATCTAGTCACGTGGCCTTTTCCATCCCTATCGTGGTCTTGATGGTCTTGCCTCGTCTCAAGGAGATGAATGATGACATGATTCATGCGGCCTATGACTTGGGTGCCAGCCAGTTTCAGATGTTTAAGGAAATCATGCTACCGTACCTGACACCGTCTATCATTGCAGGTTATTTCATGGCCTTCACCTACTCACTAGATGACTTTGCCGTGACCTTCTTTGTGACGGGAAATGGCTTTTCTAACCCTCGTCAGTCGAGATTTACTCTCGAGCTCGCAAGGGAATTTCGCTGGAAATCAATGCCCTGTCTGCCCTTGTCTTTCTCTTTAGTATTATCCTAGTGGTTGGATATTACTTTATCTCACGTGAGAAGGAGGAGCAAGCATGAAAAAACTCTATTCATTTTTAGCAGGAA
>NZ_KQ970235.1:1014260-1015788 GCF_001579025.1 Streptococcus oralis | reverse complement strand
GAAACCATGATAGATGAGGCGCCTGAGCATTGGGATGACCTCTGGAAACCAGAATACAAGGATTCCATCATGCTCTTTGATGGGGCGCGTGAGGTGCTGGGACTCGGGCTTAACTCACTTGGTTACAGCCTCAACTCCAAGGATCCTCAGCAGTTGGAAGAGACAGTGGATAAGCTCTACAAATTGACTCCAAATATCAAGGCCATTGTGGCAGACGAGATGAAGGGTTACATGATTCAGAACAACGCTGCTATCGGTGTGACTTTCTCTGGGGAAGCCAGCCAGATGTTAGAGAAAAATCCTAACCTCAAGTATGTCGTTCCGACTGAGGCCAGCAATCTCTGGTTTGATAACATGGTCATTCCAAAAACCGTGAAAAATCAAGATGCCGCCTATGCCTTTATCAACTTTATGTTGAAACCCGAAAATGCTCTGAAAAATGCGGAGTATGTAGGTTACTCAACACCAAACCTACCAGCAAAGGAAATGCTCCCAGAGGAGACTCGTGAGGACAAATCCTTCTATCCAGACGCTAATACCATGAAACACCTAGAAGTTTATGAGAAATTTGACCATAAATGGACAGGAAAATACAGCGACCTCTTCCTCCAGTTTAAAATGTATCGGAAGTAGGAGTATATAAAAAACGAATTAGTCAATCTAGTTCGTTTTTTGTTTTAAAAAATTTATATTTGGGCTTGACAAAAGCAATTTTAATGATAAAATAGTATCCTTTATTCATTTAGGAGGAAAAAAATATGTGATTTATTTGGTATTCAGAAATGAAAACTCTTACAAAGTATGATATACTAGTAGTAGTTTTAAATAGGTTATATCTATTGCTTGTTATAGGGTTACATACAAGATATGGGGTATAGCTACCTATCTACCTCGCGAGGGGCCGGAAACTCGTTCCAATTTGGACATGTTTGTGTTACCCAATTCCTTGTCTAGCTACCTATCTACCTCGAGAGGGGCCGGAAACAACGCCATGTAACCATCTTCGTCGAACCAGTACCGCTTACGTATAGGTACCTATCTACCTCGCGAGGGGCCGAAAACAATTCAGGTTCCGCATACCAACTTACATCTAAACCATAAAGAACACCCTACGCACCTCGGTAGGGGACGGAAACAGCAGAATCCAGATAGCTATGAATCGTTTCACTTCACTTAAACAACCTATTCACCTCGCGAGGGGCCGGAAACTCAATCTCTTCATAATCGGGAAGAATATTTGTAAAGATAAAGTATAGCTCCCTATCTACCTCGAGAGGGGCCGGAAACTATTCGCCAATTTGATTTTCTTGTCCGTCACGCACGTATAGCTCCCTATCAACCTCGAGAGGGGGCCGGAAACCCAGAAATACCCTTGAATGGATAATCATCATCTAAGCGGGTTATAGCTCCCTATCTACCTCGCGAGGGGCCGTAAACAAGTAGTCACGAATAATAAAGTCCAAAGTCCTTACGGTATAACAGTGTATAGACACCTATCTACCTCGGGAGGGGCCGGAATTGGGACAAG
>NZ_KQ970235.1:975510-1013831 GCF_001579025.1 Streptococcus oralis | reverse complement strand
ATCTACCTCGAGAGGGGACGGAAACCGGATAAATCCAGATTCAGCAGAAGGTGTCACGTTACGTATAGCTACCTATCTACCTCGCGAGAGGCCGGAAACACAGGGTCTGTTTTGACAGGTTTCACAGTTGTTTTTAGTATAGATACCTATCAACCTCGAGAGGGGCCGGAAACTTTCTGTAACCATCTCTTTCAAACGAATCCCATCTATCTTTGGGTATAGCTACCTATCTACCTCGGGAGGGACCGGAAACCCAATATTGTTTGAAAAGTTTCATTAAATTACCTTCTTGTGTATAGCTACCTATTTACCTCGAGAGGGGCCGGAAACATTCCTAGAAATTCGCAGGTAGTGCTCACATCCATCGTATAGCTACCTATCTACCTCGGGAGGGGTCGGAAACGCATTTACTGCGTTCTTAGCCAAAATTTCTACGATCGTAGTGAAACCTATTTACCTCGAAAGGGGCCGGAAACAATTTTTTCTTATAAAAGTAGCCCACTGCTGTCAACAACGTGTATAGACACCTATCTACCTCGGGAGAGGCCGGAAACACATACCTGATGACATTCATATCAGGATTGATGTGTATAGATCCCTATCTACCTCGAGAGGGGCCGGAAACCCTCTTTTTATAACCCTTCCTAACTGAACTTCTTTCGTATAAGAACCTATCCACCTCGAGAGGGGACGGAGACCACGCTCTAAATTTTGGAATCATCCCAAATCCTCGTATAGACACCTATCTACCTTTAGAGGGGCCGGAAACTGGATAGTTTTAGAGAAAATCCTGTTCTCAATGTGGGATTTTATAGATATCTATCTACCTCGTGAGGGGACGGAAACAAGGCATAAGCTGGTGTAATATCCGCCGCATTATGAGTATAGATACCTATCTACCTCGCGAGGGGCCGGAAACTTTGACTGCCCCTGATTCTTTACACTAGGCGGTGTTCTATAGGTATAGATACCTATCTACCTATCTACCTCGAGAGGGGGCGGAAACCAGTGGGATAGTTTGTAAAAGTCTGTGCTAAGGTAGGTATATCTCCCTATCTACCCCGCTAGGGGCCGGAAACCCAAACAACCCACCTACGATTGAATATGAAGTATCAGAGTATAGATACCTATCAACCTCGAAAGGGGCCGGAAACAATTATTTTTCTAGTAATTCGTCGAGCGTGATCGCACGTATATCTCCCTATCTACCTCGAGAGGGGCCGGAAACTTCCATCTCCTTAATCAACCAGTCAAGGTTCTTGCAAGGTATAGCTACCTATCAACCTCGGGAGGGGCCGGAAACATAACTTGCTTATCTTTTCCTTGTAAAGTAATTTTTGTATATCTCCCAATCTACCTCTCAAGTGGCCGGAAACTTTGGTGGTTCAGGAGTATGAGTTGTTACCTTCGCTACAAGTATATCCACCTATCTACCTCGCGAGGGGCCGGAAACCGTGTAATTCTTTCTGAAGTTGTTTGATTTTTTGATTGGTATAGATACCTACCTACCTCGCGAGGGGCCGGAAACATTTTACTCAGAAGCTCTTTGATTTTCTTGTTAGTGTGTATAGATACCTATCTACCTCGAGAGGGGACATTTTCATAAGGGTAAAGGATTCCAAAAGTAAAAGAAAAAAGCGCTCATGAGAAAGCAAAAGCGCTGTTGTATCAATAAAGGAGGCATATGAAACGCATCGAACTATCATTTAAGCGGATTGAGCAATCACCGAGCGACCTATCGACAAAATTCCAAGGTTTTCTTATGGAAAAGCTAGAACCAGACTATGTGACTTGGCTACATGAGCAGGAAACCAACCCCTACTCACTAAAAATCATCCATCAAAAGGACAAGACCCTATGGTCCCTTCATCTTCTGACGGATGAGGCTGTCAAGCAAATTTTGCCTGTTCTCTTGGAGCTCAAGAAAGTAGAACTTCATGATTTGCCGACTCTCATGGTTGAGTCTCTGTCCATGCAAGATCTCAGTTCGGAGCAACTCTTTGAGTTTTTTAATGAAAACCAAGATCGGTCACTCTACACCATTCATTTTCAAACTCCGACAGGATTTCGCTCCCAGGGAGAGTACGTGCTCTTTCCGACCATGCATCTCATCTTTCAGAGTTTGATGATGAAGTATGCACGTCTGGTCGAGAAACGTCAGGACATCGAAGAGGAAACTCTGGACTACTTGGTCAAGCACAGTAGAATTACCAGCTATCGATTGGAGTCCAGCTATTTTAAAGTCCATGGCAAAAAAATCCCTGGTTTCAGGGGGAGATTGACCTTTAAGATTACAGGTCCAAATACCTTGAAAGCATACGCCAATATGCTTCTGAAATTTGGGGAGTACTCAGGTATCGGCATGAAAACTAGTTTAGGGATGGGAGGTTTAGAACTTGAAGAAAGAAAAGATTGATTTAGTTTATGGATCACTTTTGCACGCTATCGGCAAGGTGATTCAAGGTTCCAGGTATGAAGAGAAAGACCTGGGGACCATTGGGTCCGAATGGTTTAGACGCTTTTCGGATAATGAAAAGATAGCTCAGCAGATAGCCAAGGCGACTTCTAGTGATTTGCCGACGGACTTAGCTCCTGATAGTTTGGTCTATATCACGTCAGCTGCCGCAAAGATTGCTTCATGCCTAAAAGGAGCAGCAGATACTCATGGAGGTAAAGAAGATTTCCTAAGCAAACAATCGGATATCTTCAATGTATTTTCAGATAGCCCTAGTCAGCGTTATCTTGATGCGCGTCCATTAGAGCTTGACGGGGAGCCAAACTATGCCAAGGAATCTAGTGAGCCGTCTGACAAGTCAGACTATGACTTGATAGTAGCGACCTTAGAAAAAGAGTTTAAGATATTTGACTTTAGCCAATCTGAGATAGATGCCCTTTTGAATCTCCTTGAGTCTACTCTTTCCTATGTACCTGTTTCGACAAGAACCAAGGGATTATCAGATATTTCTCTAGCAACCTACAGTCGTCTGACAGCTGGCTTTGCCCTAGCTATAGAGGACTATTTAGCAGACAAGAATTGTCGTGACTATGAGAAGGTACTGGGACAGGATTTAGAAGCTTTTTATAGCGAAAAAGCCTTTTTATTAGCAAGTTTTGACCTGTCAGGGATTCAGGATTTTATCTACAATATCGCAACAGCTGGTGCAGCTAAGCAACTAAAAGCACGTTCCTTGTATCTAGATTTTATGGGGGAACATATCGCTGACAGCTTACTGGAGAAGTTAGAGCTTACGAGGGCTAATCTTCTCTACGTCGGTGGAGGGCACGCCTACTTTATCCTTCCAAACACCGAAAAAACTAGAGAAACCTTGGCTAGCTTTGAAGCAGAATTCAATCAGTTTTTGGTCAAGCATTTCCAGACAGGTTTGTTCGTAGCATTTGGTTGGAGTCCGTTTTCTGCCAATGATATGACAACGACACTGGCCGACTATCGAAAAGTCTATCAAACAACCAGTCGGATGATTTCCCAAAAGAAAATTTCTCGTTACGATGCCAAAACTATACTTGAACTCAACCAAGGAGGAAAAAGCTCCCAGAAAGAATGTGCAATTTGTCACTCAGTCGAAAAGCTTACCAAGTATAAAGATCAAGAGGTCTGCCATATCTGTGCAGGGATGTATCGCTTTGCCAAGGAAATACAAGAAAACTACTATATTGTGACAAAAGAAAAAGGACTGCCGATAGGTCCGGGAGCCTATATTAGTGGTATTTCAAAATCCAACCTTGCCAATGAAGAGTGGGACCGTGTTTATGTAAAGAATAGCTATAGTACAGATATCCTAAAAGCAACCCATGTCTTTGTCGGAGATTACAAATATGCTGAGATTGACCAGTATGCCCAACTATCTCAGGATAGTGAAACTGGACAAGGGATCAAGCGATTAGCAGTTGTTCGACTAGATGTGGATGATCTAGGAGCAGCCTTTATGGCTGGGTTCTCTTATCAAGATAGTGGCAAGTATAATACTCTGGCACGGTCAGCGACCTTCTCTAGAAGTATGAGTCTCTTCTTTAAGGTCTATATCAACCAGTTTGCAAGAGAGAAAAAACTATTGATCATTTATGCCGGTGGAGATGATGTATTTGCTATCGGTTCTTGGCAGGATATTATTGAGTTTACTATTTGTCTCCGACAAAACTTTATCAAGTGGACAAATGGTAAATTAACCCTATCAGCAGGAATCGGCCTCTTTCCAGATAAAACTCCAGTTAGCCTCATGGCTGAGGAAACTGGTAAGCTAGAAGGGGCAGCAAAGGATAACGATAAGGATAGTATTTCCCTTTTTGAAAAAGCCTATACCTTGAAGTTCGACCAATTTATTGACAATGTCTATAATGGGAAACTGAAGAGCATTCGTTACTACTTTAATATTCAAGATGAGCGAGGAAAGAGTTTTGTATATAGACTTATTGAGCTCCTTCGGAACTACGATCGTATGAATATTGCTCGATTAGCCTATTATTTGACGCGCTTAGAGGATCAAACTTCTAAGGATAAAAAAGAAGAGTTTAAAGAGTTTAAAGATTTATTCTTTTCTTGGTATACAGGTAGCGATAATGAACGTAAGGAAGCAGAGATAGCTTTACTTCTATATATTTATGAGATTAGAAAGGATTCATAGATGGCAATTTTAACAGATGATAATTACGTAGATAAGGCAGAGAATGTTATTAAATCACTGAATCGAAACACTAGAGATTCTAGGAACCCTGAAGCATTCCTTTTAACAACTAGCAAAATTAGAAACCTACTAAGCTTGACGAGTACTCTCTTTGATGAAAGTAAGGTTAGAGAGTATAAGGATTTAGCTGATA
The DNA here is from genome assembly GCF_001579025.1 of Streptococcus oralis. Classification (GTDB taxonomy): domain Bacteria; phylum Bacillota; class Bacilli; order Lactobacillales; family Streptococcaceae; genus Streptococcus; species Streptococcus oralis_X. The sequence continues at coordinate 1,008,998 of NZ_KQ970235.1, read as the reverse complement.
AAATTGCTTATTTGAGAGTGCAGTTTGTTTATCAATCGGGCCGAGAAACTGCGGTTAAAGACTTGGTTAAAAAGGCTGAAATTCTAGACATTTTAAAAGAAATAAACAATAAGGAAAGTCTCCAACGTTTTTGTCGTTATATGGAAGCACTAGTAGCTTATTTCAAATTTTACGGAGGAAAAGATTAATGGCATTTGCAAAAATTCAAGTAACAGCACAAATTCGTCTAGAAACAGGACTTCATATTGGAACCAGCAATGCTTTTGCGGCAATTGGAGCTACTGATTCTCCTGTAATCAAGGATCCTATTACTAACTTACCCATTATTCCTGGTTCAAGTATCAAAGGGAAGATGCGCAGTCTTCTTTCAAAAGTACATAATGAACGACTAGCTAAGAAACCAGGAGAAGATGGCGAACTTCTAAGTCGACTGTTTGGGAACAGTTCAGATAATCGCTATAAAATGGGGCGACTCATTTTTAGAGATGCTTTCTTAATAAATAAGGACGAGTTAGATTCATTAGGGGTCAAGAGCTATACTGAAGTTAAGTTTGAAAATACTATTGACCGTATCACTGCTGAAGCGAATCCGAGACAAATTGAACGTACCATCCGTAAGAGTGCTTTTGCATTTGAATTAATCTATGAAATCACAGATGACAGTGAAGAACAAGTGGAAGAAGATTTTAAAGTAATTCTTGATGGATTAAAACTCCTGGAACTTGATTATTTAGGTGGATCAGGCTCTCGTGGATATGGTAAAGTTGTTTTTGAGGCTCTTAAAGCAAATACAGTTTTCGGAAACTATGATGTTAGTAGATTGAATGAACTTTTAACTACGGAGGTCTAGTATGACCTATAAGATGTATATTATGAACTTTCAGTCTGCTCACTTTGGAGCAGGTACGCTCGATAGTTCTAAAATGACTTTTGCAGCTGACCGATTATTTTCTGCCTTAGCTATAGAGGCGAAAAAAATGGGGAAAATGGAAGAATTTGTATCATTAGCAGGTCAAGATGATTTTGTTTTGACTGATGCCTTTCCTTATCAGTCAAGTCCATTTTTACCTAAGCCGATTGGATTTCCAAAGTTTGATCAGCAAGACTTAACAACGGATGTTAAAGAAGTAAGACGTCAAGCGAAAATGGCAAAGAAACTTCAGTTTATTCCTTTAGATAAATTTGATTCCTATGTAAATGGGACGCTTTTTGAAGATGCAGAACATGCAGTAACAAACATTATCACTAAAAACCAACCTCATGTGGATGGGGCTCTTTATCAAGTTTCTACGGTTAGATTTGCTGATAAGTCTGCTCTCTATGTGATTGCTACCGAATCAGACCTCTTGAATGAACTCATGACAAGTTTGCAGTACGCGGGAATTGGGGGTAAACGTTCTAGCGGCTATGGACGGTTTGATTTAACCATTACAGACATACCTGATGCTCTTAAAAAACGTCTTACTAAGGTCCATCAAGGAACAGTCATGGCCTTAACAACTTCTTTACCCATTGAAAAGGAACTTGAACATGCTATGGAAACTGGTTCCTATTTACTAAGTAAATCAAGTGGTTTTGCCTTTAGTACAGAAACTAATGAAAATTATCGTAAGCAGGATTTATATAAGTTTGCTTCTGGATCTACTTTCTGTGAAACCTTTACAGGACAGATTGTAGATGTAAGGCCTCTTGATTTCCCGCATGAAGTATTAAACTATGCTAAGCCACTATTTTTCAAGATGGAGGGAGAAAGATGAAAACAGAATATAGAACCTTTCAATTCAGCCTCCTAGCCATGGCCCCTATTCATATTGGGAGTGGTGAGAAATATACTTCTCGAGAATTTATCTATGAAAAGGGGTACTTTTATTTCCCTGATATGGGTAAGTTTTATAATCGAATGGTGGAGAAAGGATACGATCAGAAGTTTGAGCGTTTTTTACAAGAGACAAAGCCAAACGCCAGAAATAATCGCTTGATTTCCTTCTTGGATGATAACCGGATATCTAATCGTGATTTCGGTGGTTACCGGATTGTTGAGACTGGTTTGGAAATTGAAAAAAATAATCGCGATTCCAAATTAGGCACGATAAATGAAGTTGCAAAATTTATTAGAGACCCTTTTGGGAGTCCGTATATTCCAGGTAGTTCCTTAAAGGGAGCTATTCGGACCATTTTAATGAATACCAATCCTGACTGGAACAATAGGAATGCAGTCGATTTTCGTGGGAGAGGTCCTAAAGAAAACAAAAAGATGATTCCATGGGGTGCCAAAAAGGGTCAAGAATTTAATGACTTGTTCAATGCTATTCGTGTTAGTGATAGTAAGCCATTTAACAATGAGCAGATTATTCTAGTTCAAAAATGGGATTATTCAGCCAAGTCTTTAACTGCCAAGCCTCTTCCTTTATACAGAGAAGCAATCGTACCCTTAACTAGAATCAGTTTCACCATTACTACAACCACTAAGGAAGCTGGAATCTTAATTGAGGAATTAGGACAGAGAGCGCAAGCTTTTTACAAAGAATATAAAGAATTTTTCTTATCAGATTTTCCTGAAAATAAGATTCAGCCAAATCTTCAATATCCTATCTATTTGGGAGCTGGAAGTGGAGCCTGGACAAAGACCTTGTTTCAACAAGCGGATGGAATCTTACAAAAACGGTATAGTCGAATGAAGACAAAGATGGTTGGTAAGGGAGTGTTGAAATTAACAAAAGCACCAATGAAAAATGTTAAAACAACACAAGCAACTCGAAAACTGATAATGAATGATGAGTCTTTCTATGAAATGGGGAAAGCGAACTTTATGATTAAGGAGATTACAAATGACAATTTTAATTTCAGCAGTAGGTAATACGGATCCTATCAGTAAGAACAGAGACTCAGCCTTAATGCACATAGCTCGAAAATATAAACCAGAAAGAATCGTCTTACTCTACAGTGAGGAAATGTTAGTTAAAAAAACTCTTATTGAGAGAGCCCTTCTTTCATTTAAAGACTATAAACCTGATGTGAAAATTCATGAGCAAATATTAAGGAATGATGAGGTTTATTTGTATGATAAAATGTATGAGGTCATAGGAAAAATTATAAAAGAGTATTCTAAATTAGGAGAGGAATTAATTTTAAATCTATCTTCCGGCACTCCTCAGATAAAATCAGCTCTATTCGCTATAAACCGAATTGATGACTATAATACGCAGGCAATTCAAGTTACCACTCCTAGTAATTCATCTAACAATCCCCAAAAAATACTCTCTAAGGAAGAGGAAGATAATCTGTTTAAAAATAATGAAGATAATCAGGATAATTATGAAAACAGATGTATCATGGATATAGCGGAGAAGTTCAATCATTCTTTAGTTAAACGTCATTTAAGAAGTTTGATAGAGTCATATGATTATTTAGCTGTTGAAAAGATTGTTATCCGGAGAGATTCGAAGGGGCTGCTTTCAAATAAGCAGTTAGCTCGTTTAAGAATCATTCTAACCGATTTAGTAAATGTTTTTAAAAAACAAGAAGTTCTTTCAGAAATTCAGAAATATCCACTTTCAGAGGTTGAGAAAAAAGCCCTTAATTATTTTTTGATGATTGAGATTTTAAACAAACGAGGTCAAGTAGCAGATGTTTTGATTAAGTCAAAATCATTAGTTGAATTTATATTAGAAGATAGAATAAAAAGGAATCATCCAAATCTAATAATATATAAAAATAAGTTACCTAAGCTAAACAAAGAACATCAAGATTTTAAAAAAGTTATCTGTTATTTAGATAGTGATTATAAAAAATCACAAAATGAAAATGAGGAAAAAAAAGAAGAGTTTTCTCCCACAACAACTCTAAACTTAATTATATACACTAAAATTTTAGAGTATTACAAATATAGTCCTGAATTAATTAGGTCACTTAGAGTTATCATTTCTTTAAACAATGAGAGAAATAAGGTTGCACATGGCTTGTCAGAGATTGATAGTAAACTAGTCAATTCAAAGAAATTGCAACAGACAATAGATACCTTGCGCTTTATTTTACAAGATACATTTGAGATTGATGATAGCTATTTCTCTTGTTATCAAACACTCAATAATGAAATGCTTGACTTACTTCGTCAATAATATACTTTATCAATAAATCAATTTGCTGATGATACATATAATGTGATTGCAAGTGCTTGCTTTCCCAGTTGACGCAAGATTAAAAAAACGATATAATAAGAAAGTTGAGAATTGATTTTCAATCATCTTAGTCCAGAGAAATGGCGGTGCTGCGAGCCATCTAAGCTAGGAAGTCATGCTACTCAATCATACAATTGCATAAGAATAAGAGAATGACAAGTTCATTGAATGAAGGTGGTACCGCGGTTTTTCGCCCTTCGTGATATGAGCTTGTCTTTTGATTTTTGGAGGTGTTGATGAAAACATTTCTTGTCAAACAAAAGTTTCGTCTTGGAGGCGAACGCTTCGCTATCAAGGATGATAGAGGAGAAATCGCCTATCAGGTAGAGGGATCATTTTTTAAGATTCCCAAAACTTTTACTGTCTATGATGTTAATGGTGAACAAGTCAGTCAGATTAGTAAAGAAATCTTGACCTTGCTTCCTCGTTTTGAGATTCAGCTTCGGGATGGCTCGAGTTTTGTCATTCGCAAGAAGTTGACCTTCTGGCGAGATAAGTATGAGTTTGATAATCTAGGTCTTCGTATCGAGGGGAATATCTGGGATTTGAATTTCAAATTGCTGGATGATCGCGATCAGCTGATTGCGGAAATTAAGAAGGAACTCTTCCATCTGACCTCTACCTATACCGTAACGGTTCTTGAGGACGCTTATGCAGACCTAGTCATTTCCCTTTGTGTCGCGATTGACTATGTGGAGATGCTGGAAAGCCAATCAAATTAAACAAGTAAATAAGGAGATATTATGAAACAACTATCTAGTGCTCAAGTTCGCCAAATGTGGCTTGATTTCTGGGCCAGCAAAGGTCACTCTGTAGAACCATCAGTCAGCTTGGTTCCTGTAAACGACCCAACTCTTTTGTGGATCAACTCTGGGGTAGCAACCCTTAAGAAATACTTTGACGGAACCATTATCCCTGAAAATCCACGTATTACCAATGCCCAAAAAGCGATTCGTACTAACGATATTGAAAACGTAGGGAAGACTGCGCGTCACCATACTATGTTTGAAATGTTAGGGAACTTCTCTATCGGGGATTACTTCCGTGACGAAGCCATCACATGGGCTTATGAGCTTTTGACAAGCCCAGAATGGTTTGATTTTCCAGCTGAAAAACTCTACATGACCTACTATCCAGATGATAAAGATTCTTACAACCGCTGGATTGAAGTAGGAGTGGACCCAAGCCACTTGATCCCAATCGAAGACAACTTCTGGGAAATCGGTGCGGGACCTTCTGGACCTGATACAGAAATCTTCTTTGACCGTGGAGAAGCCTTTGACCCAGAAAATATTGGTCTTCGCCTGCTTGCAGAGGATATCGAAAACGACCGTTACATCGAAATCTGGAACATCGTTTTGTCACAATTCAACGCTGATCCAGCTGTTCCTCGTAGTGAGTACAAGGAATTGCCACACAAGAATATTGATACGGGTGCTGGTTTGGAGCGTTTGGTGGCAGTTATCCAAGGGGCTAAGACAAACTTTGAAACAGACCTCTTCATGCCAATCATCCGTGAAGTTGAGAAATTGTCTGGTAAGGTTTATGACCAAGATGGCGACAACATGAGCTTCAAGGTCATTGCTGACCATATCCGTTCTCTTTCATTTGCCATCGGTGATGGTGCCCTTCCTGGAAATGAAGGTCGTGGTTATGTCCTTCGCCGTCTCCTCCGTCGCGCGTCTATGCACGGTCAAAAATTGGGTATCAACGAGCCTTTCCTTTACAAACTCGTTCCAACTGTTGGAAAAATCATGGAAAGCTACTACCCAGAAGTGCTTGAAAAATGTGACTTTATCGAGAAAATCGTGAAGAGCGAGGAAGAGTCATTTGCCCGTACTCTTCACTCAGGTCAACATTTTGCCCAAGGTATCGTAGCAGACCTGAAAGCCAAAGGTCAAAACGTTATCGCGGGGCAAGATGTCTTCAAACTCTACGATACATATGGATTCCCAGTTGAATTGACAGAAGAAATCGCTGAAGAAGCTGGGATGACTGTAGACCGTGAAGGTTTTGAAGCGGCCATGAAAGAGCAGCAAGAACGTGCGCGTGCGTCAGCTGTCAAAGGTGGCTCAATGGGAATGCAAAATGAAACCCTTCAAAACATTACAGTGGAAAGTGTCTTCAACTACAATGCCAGCCAATTGCCTTCTAAGTTGGTGGCTATCGTGGCTGACAATGCAGAAGTAGAAGCTGTTTCTGAAGGAACTGCCTCTCTTATCTTTGCAGAGACTCCATTCTACGCTGAAATGGGTGGACAGGTAGCTGACCACGGTCAAATCTTGGATGCTAAAGGAAATGTCGTAGCGAATGTGACGGATGTGCAAAAAGCACCAAACGGACAAGCTCTTCATACTGTTGAAGTTCTTGCACCACTTGCTTTGAACCAAGAATACACCTTGGCAATTGATACCAACCGTCGTCATCGTGTCATGAAGAACCACACAGCCACTCACTTGCTCCATGCGGCCCTTCACAATATCCTTGGTCACCATGCGACACAAGCAGGATCTCTGAACGAAGTCGAATTCCTTCGCTTTGACTTCACTCACTTCCAAGCTGTGACTCCTGAAGAGTTGCGCGCCATTGAACAGCAAGTTAATGAGAAAATTTGGGAAGCAATTGCTGTAGAAACTGTTGAGACAGATATTGACACGGCTAAAGAAATGGGAGCTATGGCCCTCTTTGGTGAGAAATACGGTAAAGAAGTCCGTGTTGTAACCATTGGTGACTACTCAGTGGAACTTTGTGGTGGTACCCATGTTGGCAACACTTCTGAGATTGGTCTCTTCAAGATTGTCAAAGAAGAAGGAATCGGATCAGGAACTCGCCGTATCTTGGCAGTGACTGGTAAGGAAGCCTTTGAAGCCTACCGCGAACAAGAAGACGCTCTGAAAGCAGTCGCAGCAACCTTGAAAGCACCTCAACTCAAAGAAGTACCTCATAAGGTTGAAGGACTTCAAGAACAACTTCGTCAGCTTCAAAAAGAAAATGCTGAGTTGAAAGAAAAAGCAGCGGCAGCGGCAGCAGGTGATGTCTTCAAGAATGTTCAAGAAGCAAACGGTCACCGTTACATTGCTAGTCAAGTGTCTGTATCAGATGCAGGTGCCCTTCGTACCTTTGCGGATAACTGGAAACAAAAAGACTACTCTGACGTGCTTGTCCTAGTTGCAGCCATCGGTGACAAAGTCAATGTTCTTGTAGCTAGCAAGACAAAAGATGTGCATGCAGGAAACCTTGTCAAAGAATTGGCTCCAATTGTCGAAGGACGTGGTGGTGGTAAACCAGACATGGCCATGGCAGGAGGAAGCAACCAAGCGAAAATCCAAGAACTCTTGGAGGCAGTAGCAGGTAAATTATAAGACAATGAAGATCTATCCATTTGGGTAGGTCTTTTTGTGCATACAAAAAAGCCAAATCCGGTTGGATTTGACTTGTACCTGATAGGTTTATTTTGCTGCCCAGACACTGACTGAACCCGCCGCTACTGGAAATTCTCCATAACCATCAGCATTGATAGTGACTTGTGCTGGATGATTTTCAAGGAGATCAACAAAGGTTTGGTCAGCCCATTCTTGACCAACAAACATAGACTTGCTGTTTTCTTGGTCATTTGAGATAAGGACAGCGATTGGAGATTGATGTTCAGCACCTGAACGAACCCATCCGATACAGTTGGCATCGTCAAAGTAGTCTGTTTGCTTTCCATAGGCCTTGTCTTTTCGGATGGCTAGGAGACGATCAAGAACTTCTCTGAAATCTTGTTGAGCATACTGCCCTGAAATCCCATAGTAGTCGCCGTAAAAGACACATGGAAGACCATCTTGGCGTAATAGAATAAGGGCATAGGCTGCTGGCTTGAACCATTCTTCAACAGTCGATTCGAGGGCTTGTCCTCGTTGAGTATCATGGTTGTCGACAAAGGTTACAGCCTTATCGGGTTTTAGTTCAACCAAGCTATCTGTGAAAATGTTACGAAGGTCGTAACTTGCTCCAGCCTGACTGGCTTCAAAGAGGTTCTGGTGGAGGCGAACATCGACAAGGTCAAAACGTTCTTCCGTTTTTTCAAGATATTCCAGATTGGCTTCCTTGTCAGGATTCCAAAATTCACCAAAAACATAGAAATCCTCACCGTATTTTTCCTTCATATCACGGATAAAATTGCGCATGAAGAAAGAGTCAATGTGTTTAACGGCATCCAAGCGGAAACCAGCTACACCAGTCGTTTCCATGAACCAGTCAGCCCAGTCATAGATATTTTGGATGACTTCAGGATGTTTAAAATCTAGGTCGGCATACATGAGGTAGTCGTAGTTACCGTTTTCGTTATCGACCAATTCCTCATTTGCCCAACCTTTATTGTCCCCCTGGATCAGGTAAATACCAGACTTACGGCGCTTGGCATCGTAGTCTGTACCTGTGAAGTGGTACCAGTGCCAGTGGAAGTCATTGTAGGTATCTTGGCGACCATCGAAAGTAAAGTGAGTCCAGCCATTGATAGTAAAGGGCTCGCTTAGTTGAACGGTACGATCCTCAGGGTCTACTTCAATAACCTGAAAGGCTTCCATATGATCGGCAGCAGCCTTGTGATTGAGCACCACATCGGCCATAGGTTGAATTCCCTGTGCTTTTAGGGCTTGAATGGCTTGAAGATAGTCTTCTTTAAAACCATACTTGGTGCGGACAGTACCTTTTTGGTGAAACTCGCCTAAGTCGAATAAGTCATAGACCCCATAGCCGACATCTTTTTCGTTGGTTGCCTTGAAGGCAGGTGGCATCCAGACATGGCTGATGCCAAGGTTTACTAGGTGCTCTGAGTCATTTGTCAGTCGAGCCCAGTGTTGGCCGTCGTGTGGCAGATACCATTCAAAGTATTGCATAAGTGTCTGATTTTGCATTGTTTTTCCTCTTGCTTATCAATGTTGTGTTTTATTCTACCATAAAGTTTAGAACTAGGCAAACGTTTGCGCAAGATTCTATACTCATTTCTGAAATTGTCTATTTTTATCGATTAAAATCTCTCTTTCCATCACAAGGGAGAGGATGTTTTGGTGAAAAAGTAAATGGAATAAACTTATTTTAACAAAAATGACACTCAGTAAACTAAAGTACAACTGGTTAAACGGTTTCTTTTTTGAGAATTGTCACAAAATTTGCTATAATAGTAACTATGAATAGAATTAGGGTCAGCAGACGTGTTGAAAAAAAGCTAGCTAAGGGTCTAGTTCTTTTGGAAGCAAGTGATTTAACAGATATTGATCTGACGGATCAGGCAGTAGAAGTTCTTAGTCAAGACGGGAAGTTTTTAGGGAGTGCCTATCTTTCTCAGCAGAACAAGGGCATTGGCTGGTTGGTCAGCAAGGAAAAGGTTGGTTTCAACCAATCCTTCTTTGAAACTCTGTTTCGTAAGGCTAAGGAAGCTAGAAAGCCTTATTATCAAGATGACTTGACTACTGCCTTTCGCCTTTTTAACCAAGAGGGGGATGGTTTTGGTGGTCTGACTGTTGATCTCTATGGAGATTATGCTGTCTTTTCTTGGTACAACTCCTTTGTTTACCAGATTCGTAAGCTGATCGTAAAGGCTTTTAAGGAAGTTTTTCCTGAGGTCTTGGGGGCTTATGAAAAGATTCGTTTTAAAGGTCAAAACTACGAGTCTGCCTATGTTTATGGTGAGGAAGCGCCAGATTACTTTACTGTTCTTGAGAATGGCGTGCTCTATCAAGTCTTTATGAATGATGGCTTGATGACCGGGATTTTCCTAGACCAGCATGAGGTTCGTGGGAGTCTGGTTGACGGTCTAGCCATGGGCAAATCCTTGCTCAATATGTTTTCCTATACGGCGGCCTTTTCAGTTGCTGCAGCTATGGGAGGTGCCAGTGAGACGACTTCAGTTGACTTGGCCAAACGGTCTAGAGAGCTGTCAGAAGCTCATTTTCAGGCAAATGGACTCAGCACGGACAATCATCGTTTTATCGTCATGGATGTCTTTGAGTACTTCAAGTATGCCAAGAGAAAAGGCTTGACCTATGATGTGATTGTTCTTGATCCGCCAAGCTTTGCCCGCAATAAAAAACAAACATTCTCTGTAGCTAAGGACTATCACAAGTTGATTTCCCAGAGTCTAGAGATTTTAAATCCGGGAGGCATTATCATTGCCAGTACCAATGCTGCCAATGTTTCCCGCCAGAAATTTACAGAACAGATTGATAAAGGTTTTGCAGGAAAAAGGTATCAGATCTTGAACCAATATGGTCTTCCAGCAGACTTTGCCTATAATAAAAAAGATGAAAGCAGTAATTACCTCAAGGTGATTAGTATGAAGGTTAGTAGATGAAATTAATCGCTTCAGTAATGCCAAGAAGTTTGGAAGAAGCGCAAGAACTGGATGCCACTAGGTATGAAGATGCCGATATCATTGAGTGGCGTGCGGACTTTCTTACAAAGGACGCTATTTTACAGGTAGCACCCGCTATCTTTGAGAAATTTGCAGGACGCGAACTTGTCTTTACCCTTCGGACCCGCGCTGAGGGAGGAGAAATCGAACTTTCCTCAGAGGAGTATGTTCAAATCATCAAGGAAGTTACTCAGCTCTATCAGCCGGATTATGTAGATTTTGAGTATTTCAGCTACAAAGACGTTTTTGAGGAAATGTTGGATTTTCCAAATCTCGTATTGAGCTATCATAATTTCCAGGAGACACCTGAAAATATGATGGAGATTTTGTCTGAGTTAACCAGTCTCTCTCCGAAAGTGGTCAAGGTATCAGTTATGGCCCACACGGAGCAGGATGTTTTAGATCTGATGAACTACACACGAGGATTTAAGACACTCAATCCTGAGCAAGAGTACGTGACCATTTCCATGGGGAAAATGGGCAAGGTATCTCGTATCACTTCAGATGTGACGGGTTCAAGTTGGTCATTTGCTAGTCTGGATGAAGCGAGTGCCCCAGGTCAGATTTCGCTATCAAACATGAAGAAAATCAGGGAGATTTTGGATGAAGCTTGATGGCTATACACGTTTAGCTGCAGTTGTTGCCAATCCCATCAAACACTCTATTTCACCCTTCATCCACAATAGGGCCTTTGAGGCGACAGATACCAATGGTGCCTATGTAGCTTGGGAGATTGAAGCGGGTGATTTGGCAGAAACAGTTGCTAATATTCGACGTTACCAGATGTTTGGCATCAACCTGTCTATGCCTTACAAGGAGCAAGTGATTCCTTATCTGGATGAGTTGAGTGATGAGGCTCGTTTGATTGGGGCGGTCAACACAGTTGTTAATCAAGACGGAACGTTAATTGGATATAATACAGATGGCAAGGGATTCTTTAAGAGCTTGCCTTCTTTTACAATCTCGGATAAGAAAATGACCATTCTGGGAGCAGGTGGTGCAGCCAAGTCCATTTTGGCTCAGGCTATTTTGGATGGCGCTAGTCAGATTTCAGTCTTTGTTCGTTCAGTTTCCATGGAAAAAACAAGACCTTACCTAGACAAGTTGCAGGACCAAACAGGATTTAAAGTGGACTTGTATGCTTTAGAAGATATTTCTGAACTGCAATCAAGGATTGCTGAGTCGGACCTGCTCGTCAATGCGACCAGTGTAGGGATGGATGGCAAATCATCCCCAGTTCCTGAAAGCATAGTCTTACCAAAGGCTTTCTTGGTCGCAGATATCATTTACCAACCCTTTGAGACGCCGTTTTTGAAATGGGCTAAAAGTCAGGGCAATCCAGCCGTCAATGGCCTGGGGATGTTGCTCTATCAAGCTGCTGAAGCTTTTCAACTGTGGACAGGTAAAGAAATGCCGACAGATGAGATTTGGCAGTCCTTAACAGAAAAATATAAATAGTGAAAAGGAGACCCTACTATGAAAATCAGAATCGATATTCCGCATCATCCTTATGATATTCAAATTGAAAAAGGTTGTCTGGCTCAGGCTGGTCAATGGTTGCGAGAACTCTGGCAACCACAAAAAGTGGTTATCGTGACTGATAACCATGTAGCCTCTCTCTATGCAGAGAGGGTCAAACTCAGTCTAGAAGATGCTGGTTTTCAGGTAGCTGTTTTTGACTTTTTAGAAGGCGAAGAACGAAAAAATTTAACCACTGTTCAGAAGGTCTATGAGTTTCTAGTTAAGCAAGGTTTGACTCGTAGCGATGGAATCGTGGCTCTAGGTGGTGGTGTCGTTGGGGACCTGGCTGGTTTCGCAGCCTCTACCTATATGCGGGGCATTCACTTTGTTCAGATTCCGACTAGTTTGACAGCCCAGGTGGATTCTTCTATCGGTGGAAAGACAGGTGTCAATACTCCTTTTGCTAAAAATATGGTGGGTACCTTTGCTCAACCAGATGGGGTTCTGATTGACCCGCTTGTCCTAGAAACGCTTGGAAAAAGAGAGCTGATTGAGGGGATGGGCGAGGTTATCAAGTACGGCTTGATTGAGGATCCAGAACTGTGGGCTCTCTTGATGGAGCTAGATGGTTCTGTAGAGAGCATTTTGGAACATGCAGAGACTTTGATTGAACATTCTTGTCAGGTTAAGCGCAAGATGGTGGTCGAAGATGAGTTGGATAACGGTGTTCGTCTTTACCTCAATTTTGGGCACACTATTGGTCATGCTATTGAAGCAACTGCCGGTTATGGCAAGGTCATGCATGGAGAAGCTGTGGCTATGGGCATGGTTCAGATTTCCAAGGTTGCTGAGGGAAAAGGCCTCATGCCAGAAGGAATAACCCAGTCCATTACAGAGATGTGCCAGAAATTTGGCTTGCCTGTTGATTATGAAAACTGGGATGTTGACAAACTTTATCAAGCTTTGACTCATGATAAAAAAGCGCGTGGAAACACCTTGAAATTGGTCTTAGTTCCAGAGCTTGGTTCAGCGACCATTCACCCAGTTTCTCTGGAAGAGATGAAAGACTACTTGGTAAAATAAGGAGAACGTATGAGATATTTAACTGCAGGAGAATCACACGGCCCCCGTTTGACGGCTATTATTGAAGGAATTCCAGCTGGACTTCCTTTGACAGCAGAGGATATTAATGGAGACCTTAAACGCCGTCAGGGTGGCTACGGTCGTGGTGGCCGTATGAAGATTGAGAGTGACCAGGTTGTCTTTACTTCGGGCGTTCGTCACGGGAAGACGACAGGGGCACCTATTACCATGGATGTCATCAATAAGGACCACCAAAAATGGCTGGATATCATGTCTGCTGAGGACATTGAAGACCGCCTTAAAAGCAAGAGAAAAATTACCCATCCTCGCCCAGGTCATGCCGATTTAGTTGGGGGCATTAAGTACCGTTTTGATGATTTGCGAAATTCCTTGGAGAGGTCATCTGCCCGTGAAACCACCATGCGAGTGGCTGTTGGGGCAGTAGCCAAACGACTTTTGGCTGAGCTAAATATGGAGATTGCCAACCATGTCGTGGTCTTTGGTGGCAAGGAAATCGATGTACCTGAAAATCTGACAGTGGCTGAGATTAAGGAACGAGCTGCCCAGTCTGAAGTTTCTATTGTCAACCAAGAGCGGGAACAGGAAATCAAGGACTATATTGACCAAATCAAACGTGACGGTGATACCATCGGTGGGGTTGTAGAGACAGTCGTCGGAGGCGTTCCAGTTGGCCTTGGCTCCTATGTCCAATGGGACAGAAAATTGGATGCGCGATTGGCCCAAGCAGTTGTTTCTATCAATGCCTTTAAAGGGGTGGAATTTGGTCTTGGATTTGAAGCTGGTTACCGCAAAGGCAGCCAAGTTATGGATGAAATTCTCTGGTCTAAAGAAGACGGCTATACTCGTCGTACCAATAATCTAGGTGGTTTTGAAGGTGGTATGACCAATGGGCAACCAATTGTTGTTCGTGGAGTTATGAAACCCATTCCCACTCTTTACAAACCACTTATGAGTGTGGATATCGAAACCCACGAACCTTACAAGGCAACCGTGGAGAGAAGTGATCCGACCGCTCTGCCAGCAGCTGGGGTAGTCATGGAAGCTGTTGTAGCAACGGTTCTGGCGCAAGAAATCCTTGAAAAATTTTCATCGGACAACCTAGAGGAATTAAAAGAAGCGGTAACCAAACACCGTGAGTATACAAAGAACTATTAAGGAGTTCCTATGGCAAAAACCATCTATATCGCAGGTCTCGGTTTGATTGGTGCCTCGATGGCGCTTGGTATCAAACGCGATCATCCTGATTATGAAATTCTAGGTTATAATCGCAGTCAGGCTTCTAGAGATATTGCCTTGGAGCGGGGGATGATTGACCGTGCGACGGATGATTTTGCCAGTTTTGCTCCTCTGGCAGATGTCATCATCTTGACCTTGCCAATCAAGCAGACCATTGCTTTTATTCAGGAGTTGGCAGGTTTGAACTTGAAAGAAGGCGTCATTATCTCGGATGCGGGCTCAACCAAGGCTGCCATTGTGGAAGTGGCGGAGGAATATTTAGCTGGCAAGCCTGTTCGCTTTGTCGGGGCCCATCCCATGGCTGGTAGCCACAAGACAGGGGCTGCCTCTGCGGATGTCAATCTCTTTGAAAATGCCTATTATATATTCACTCCTTCGAGCCTGACAAGTCCTGACACACTTGAGGAAATGAAAGATCTGCTTTCAGGTCTTCATGCTCGTTTTATCGAGATTGATGCCAAGGAGCATGATCGGGTGACTTCTCAGATTAGTCATTTTCCTCATATTCTGGCTTCCAGCCTCATGGAGCAGACAGCAGTTTATGCTCAAGAACATGAGATGGCAAGGCGCTTTGCAGCGGGTGGTTTTCGAGATATGACTCGCATTGCAGAGAGTGAACCAGGTATGTGGACTTCCATTCTCTTGTCCAATCGTGAGACTATTCTAGATCGAATTGCGGATTTCAAGGAGCGCCTAGATGAGGTTGGTCAGGCTATTAGCAAGGGGGAAGAAGAGCAGATTTGGAACTTTTTCAACCAAGCACGTGCGCAACGGCAGGCTATGGAAATCCATAAGCGTGGTGGTGTGGATAGCTCTTACGACCTCTATGTCGACGTTCCCGATGAAGAAGATGTCATCTTGCGGATTTTGGAATTGCTACGTGGAACTTCCTTGGTTAATATCCACATCAACGAAGAAAACCGTGAGGATGTTCACGGGATTCTACAAATTTCATTTAAGAATGCTCAAGACTTAGAACGAGCTGAGCGCTTAATTACAGAAAATACAGACTATACAGTCGTCATCAAATAAGGAGAAAATCATGTCAAATATTTACGATAGTGCAAATGAACTCAGTCGCGGGTTACGCGAATTACCAGAATACAAGGCGGTCAAGGCAGCAAAAGATGCCATCCAAGCAGATGAACAAGCCAGCAAGATTTTTGCAGACTACCTCGCTTTCCAGCAAGAAATCCAAGTCATGGCGCAAACGGGACAAATGCCAGACGCCTCTTTCCAAGAAAAGATGCAGTCCTTCAGCAAGCAAATCCAAGAGAACGCTCTTTTGTCAGATTTCTTTGCCAAACAGCAACAATTGTCCATTTACCTTTCAGACATTGAAAAAATTGTCTTTGAACCTGTTTCAGAATTATTGAAATAGTATTTTATCTGTATAAAAGCCAGAAATTTCAGGAATTTCTGGCTTTTTTGTGATAAAATAAGAAAAGTATTGCAAGTATGAGGTCAACTATGAAACTAAAAACAAACATTCGCCACTTACATGGCAGTATCCGAGTTCCAGGTGATAAGTCCATCAGCCATCGTTCGATTATTTTTGGAAGTTTGGCTGATGGCGAGACTAAGGTTTATGATATTCTGCGTGGAGAGGATGTGCTCTCAACCATGAAGGTTTTTCGTGACCTTGGTGTTGAAATTGAGGACAAAGATGGGGTTATTACCATTCAAGGTGTTGGAATGGATGGCTTAAAAGCTCCGCAAAACGCCTTGGATATGGGGAATTCTGGAACCTCGATTCGCCTGATTTCAGGTGTACTTGCTGGAGCTGATTTTGAAGTAGAGATGTTCGGAGACGACAGTCTATCCAAACGTCCTATGGACCGTGTGACCCTTCCCTTGAAAAAAATGGGAGTCAGCATTTCTGGTAAAACAGAGCGAGACTTGCCTCCTCTGCACTTGAAAGGCACTAAAAACCTAACACCAATTCACTATAAGTTGCCAATCGCCTCTGCCCAAGTCAAGTCAGCTTTGATGTTTGCAGCCTTGCAGGCTCAAGGGGAGTCTGTCATTATTGAAAAAGAGTGTACTCGTAACCACACAGAAGATATGCTACAACAATTTGGTGGTCAATTAAGTGTTGACGGAAAGAAAATCACAGTCCAAGGGCCGCAAAAACTGACCGGACAAAAGGTAGTTGTCCCAGGAGATATTTCCAGTGCAGCCTTTTGGCTAGTCGCTGGTTTAATTGTTCCAGATTCTCGTGTGGAACTTAAGAACGTTGGTATCAATGAAACACGCACAGGGATTCTTGATGTCATTCGTGCCATGGGTGGAAAACTAGAAATAACTGAAATCGATCCAGTCGCTAAATCCGCAACTCTGACGGTTGAAACTTCAAATCTGAAAGGGACAGAAATTAGTGGAGCCTTGATTCCACGATTGATTGATGAGTTGCCCATTATTGCCCTTCTAGCGACGCAAGCCCAAGGTGTAACAGTTATTAAGGATGCAGAGGAACTTAAAGTCAAAGAAACAAACCGCATTCAAGTTGTGGCTGACGCCTTAAATAGCATGGGGGCGGATATCACTCCGACAGCAGACGGGATGATTATCAAAGGGAAATCATCCCTTCATGGTGCTAGAGTCAATACCTTTGGTGACCACCGTATCGGAATGATGACGGCCATCGCAGCCCTCTTGGTTGCTGATGGAGATGTGGAACTTGACCGTGCAGAAGCCATCAATACTAGCTATCCTAGCTTCTTTGATGATTTGGAGAATCTGATTCATGGCTAAGGTATTACTCGGATTTATGGGGGCTGGAAAATCCACAATTGCAAGAGGCTTGGATCCAGACTACCTAGATATGGATGCCTTGATCGAGGAGTGCTTAGGTATGTCCATTGCAAATTTTTTCGCTGAAAAAGGAGAAGCGGCCTTTCGTCAGGTGGAGTCTGAAGTTTTAGCGGACTTACTAAAAACGGACCGAGTTGTGTCAACTGGTGGAGGAGTAGTCGTTTCTCAGAGAAATCGTGACTTGCTCAAACAAAATCCTGATAACATTTATCTAAAAGCAGATTTTGAACCCCTTTACCAACGTATCGCAGCTGATAAGGACAATCAACGGCCACTTTTTCTCAACAACAGTAAGGAAGAGTTGCGAGAGATTTTCCAAGAAAGACAAGCTTGGTATGAGGAAGTAGCCAGTCGTGTTCTAGATGTGACCAAGCTAAGCCCAGAGGAAATTATAGAGGAACTGAGATGAAAATTGCCTATCTAGGTCCCAAGGGATCTTTTTCGCATCATGTTGTGCAGACAGCCTTTCCCACAGAGGAATTGCAGGCTTTTTCCAATATCACAGATGTTATCAAGGCCTATGAGCAAGGTTTGGTGGACTATTCTGTTGTACCAGTTGAAAACTCCATTGAAGGTAGTGTCCATGAAAGCTTGGATTACCTTTTTCACCAGGCTCGCATCCAAGCAGTTGCAGAAATTGTTCAACCCATTCACCAGCAGCTGATGGTGGTTCCAGGTCAGTCAAAAATTGAGAAGATTTTTTCCCATCCTCAGGCTCTGGCTCAAGGAAAGAAATTCATCGACAAACACTATCCAGAGGCTAAAATTGAGATAACAGCCAGTACCGCCTATGCAGCTCGCTTTATTTCGGAACATCCAGATCAGCCTTATGCAGCCATTGCTCCTAGAAGTTCAGCTGAAGAATATGGCTTGGAATTGATTGCCGAGGATATTCAGGAGATGGAAGCCAATTTCACACGTTTTTTGGGTATTAGGGGCAGAGATACCGAAGATTCCTTTGAACTCACAAGCTGAAAAAATGAGTTTGGCCTTGACCTTACCAGACAACCTACCTGGTGCTCTTTACAAGGCACTTTCGACCTTTGCTTGGAGAGGGATTGACTTAACAAAGATTGAAAGTCGCCCCCTTAAAACAGCCTTGGGAGAATACTTTTTCATTATCGATGTAGACTATAGTGACAAGGAACTGGTTCATTTTGCCAGACAAGAACTAGAGGCCATTGGGATCCAGCACAAGATTCTGGGAACCTACCCGATTTTTACCATAACTGATATAGAAAAGGAGTGTCAATGAGCAAAGAAAATCCTTTAAGTCATCACGAGCAGTTACGTTATGACTATCTCTTCAAAAATATCCATTACCTCAACGACCGTGAACGGAGGGAGTTTGATTATCTGCAACAGAAAATGGCAGGTCCCAATTCTGAAGTTCACCATTTCCACCAAGAAGAAAAAGAAGAATCTTGGGGTAGAGATATTGATCTTCCGACTTATGGCAGTAGAAGTCGGTCTAAGAAACGTGAAAAGGTAGCTCCTCAACCTAAAGTCAAAAAGAAAAAGAGAAGAATTGGCTTCAAACGAATATTGACTTGGTTCTTGCTGTTGATTACATGTGTGGCTGCAGGGATGATTTTCATGTTTCTTCGAGGGTTCCAGTCAGCAGCCAATCCAACAAATAAGCCAGCTGACGCCAAGGCAGCTCAAGTAGAGGTCTTTAATGGTCAGGATACCAAAGATGGTGTGAATATTTTAGTCATGGGGACAGATGGCCGTATCGGTCAAAATAGTGCGGAGACCCGTACCGACACAATCATGGTACTAAATGTCAGTGGATCGGATAAGAAGATCAAGCTAGTCAGCTTTATGCGTGACAACTTAGTTTATATCGATGGGTACAGTAAGATTGTAAATGGCCAGAAACAGACGGATAACAAACTCAATGTTGCTTATGAACTTGGGGAACAAGAAGGGCAAAAAGGTGCTGAAATGGTCCGCAAGGTTCTAAAAGACAACTTTGATTTGGATATTAAGTACTATGCCCTGGTCGACTTCCAGGCTTTTGCAACAGCCATTGATACCCTCTTCCCTGACGGAGTAACGATTGATGCTCAATTCTCAACATTGAATGGTCAACCTTTGACAGAAGCCACAGTTGGAGATGACCTTCATGCAACAGAGACAGAGTCCCCAACTCAAACTATCAAAGTTGGAAAACAGCAGATGAATGGGTCCACCTTGCTGAACTATGCTCGCTTCCGTGATGATGATGAGGGAGACTATGGCCGAACCAAACGTCAGCAACAAGTCATGTCAGCCGTTCTTGAGCAGATTAAAGATCCAACCAAACTCTTCACAGGTTCTGAGGCACTTGGAAAAGTCTTTGGCATGACATCAACAAATCTACCATATAGCTTCTTGTTGACCAATGGCTTATCTGTCCTAGAAGGTGCTCAAAATGGCATTGAAAGACTCACCGTCCCAGAACTTGGTGACTGGGTAGACGCTTATGATATCTATGGTGGACAAGGACTTCTAGTTGATCAAAATAAATACCAAACCAAACTCGCCCAAATGGGAATGAGATAGAATACTATAAAAAAATCAAAGTTTGAATCATTAGTGAAAAAGTGGTTTAGGCTTTGATTTTTCTTAGTATCTGATGGATTTTTAGGGCTTTTTTATGGTATAATAAAACGATATAACTCGTTATTGGACAGAAGAGGAGAGACATGAGTGATTTGAAAGCAATTCAGGCTCGTAGTCTGGAAATGGCTGAATATTTCGTCGCATTTTGTAAAGAACATGATTTGTTGTGCTATCTCTGTGGTGGAGGAGCCATTGGTGCCCTACGTAACAAAGGCTTCATTCCTTGGGATGATGACCTAGACTTTTTCATGCCACGTAAGGACTATGAAAAATTAGCAGAACTATGGCCTCGTTATGCAGACGAGCGTTATTTCTTGTCAAAGAGTAACAAATATTTTGTAGACCGTAACCTTTTTATTACCATTCGTGACAAGGAAACCACTTGTATCAAGCCTTATCAAAAGGATTTGGATTTACCACACGGTTTGGCCTTGGATGTGTTGCCTTTGGATTATTATCCTAAAAATCCAGCTGAGCGTAAGAAACAGGTTCGTTGGGCCTTGATTTATTCACTCTTTTGCGCGCAAACTATCCCAGAAAAGCATGGTGTCATCATGAAATGGGGAAGTCGCATTTTACTGGGTTTAACTCCTAAATCGCTACGTTATCGCATTTGGAAAAAAGCTGAAAAAGAAATGACCAAGTATGGTCTGGCTGAGAGCGATGGAATTACGGAATTATGCTCAGGTCCCGGCTACATGCGAAACAAATACCCAATCGCATCTTTTGAAGACAATCTATTCTTGCCATTTGAAGGAACTGAGATGCCCATCCCAGTTGGCTACGATGCCTATCTCAGCACTGCTTTTGGGGACTATATGACACCGCCACCAGCAGACAAGCAAGTACCGCATCATGATGCTATTATAGCAGACATGGACAAGAGCTACACAGAGTACAATGGAGAATATGGAGCATGATGGGAGAAAAAATAAGCGTTATCGTTCCAGTCTACAATGTAGAAGCCTATCTGGAAAAGTGTGTAGAATCCATTTTAAAACAAACCTATACCAACTTGGAAATTCTTCTTGTCAATGATGGTTCGACGGATAATAGTGGAGAACTGTGTGATCAATTAGCTCAAAGAGATCAACGGATTCGTGTCATTCACAAGGAAAACGGTGGCTTGTCTGATGCTCGAAATAGAGGGATTGAAGAGGCAAGTTCTGATTTGATCGGTTTTATCGATAGTGATGATTACATTGACGAAGATATGTATGAGACTCTTTACCGTCAAATGCTAGAATCCAATGCTGATCTTTCTATGTGTGGACATTATGATGTCTATGACCAAATTCCGGAAAAGCAAGTTGCAGTGATTCAGACCTGGGAATTAACTCCCCAAGAAGCCATTAAAATGGTCATGGAAGCTAAAATTCTCTCGGTCACAGCTGTCAACAAACTTTATAAAAAAGAACTCTTTGAACAGCTACGATTTGAAATTGGAAAAATAGCAGAGGATGCCTTCATCATGATTGCCTTGATTCATCAATGTCGCAAGGTTGTTGCAACAAATGAGAAGAAATACTACTATGTTCACCGAGAAAATAGTATCACGACTCAAAAATTCTCCTTGAAATTCTTAAACGTTATTGAAGCTTATGAACAAAACGCAAATATTATCAGAGAGAATTATCCAGATCTAACAGATGTTGCAACCATGCGTTTAAATTGGGCTTACTTCTATGTATTGGATAGGCTCTTGGTTGATGCAGATTTCAAGGATAAGGTTTTAGAAGACCGTTTGATTGCCTATCTAAAGAAAAATACAAAGAATATTCTTTCGGATAGTCGTTTTACAAGAGCAAGAAAAGTGAGTTTCTTAGCTTTGTGCCTGAGTCGAAAATTGTATACGAAAATCTTGCTTACACAAACTAAGCGTTAGGAGAAAAAATGATTTCATTTATTGAAAAAAACTATTTTAAAATCAATTTACTATTTTTATCAGTTATATCTTTTTACTGTATGGCAGGCTTGATTGTCCCACTTCAGCCAATCTCGGCCAATAAATTTGTCACTCTTGGGATAACCCTCATGGGTGTTTTATTGGGACTTTATAATTTCTTTATCAAAAAAGTCTATCTGACTGTCAGAAAAATTGAGTATTTGATTCTCTTTTTTCTAATGAATATCCTGACAGCTGCCTTAGTTGTCAAGTATGGATTTTCAACAAACATAAAGAATTTAGTTGTCTTTTTCATCTATTTCTTTGCAATCTATCCAGCCTTTCAGTCTTTCTCAGTGAAAAAAGCACGTGCCCTCTTTGATGCCTTCTTCTCAGTTATCACTGTTGCAAATACTATAGGTGTACTTGTATCAATTTGGCAATTCTTCATGCTGCAGGGTTACCGCGTATTTGATTACAAGGGGTTATTGATCCGCCAAGGATTTGTAGAGTCTCGTCTATTTGGGATTCTAGCCAGTCCCAACTATCTCTCTATTATTTCTTTGATGGTGATTATTTATTTGTGGATGCGCTTGTCACTTTACAATACTGTCCTTAAAACCCTGGCTATTTCATCGATTCTGCTTAATTTTGCTTACATTGTACTGTCTGGTTCCAGAACAACCTACATCTGTTTGCTAGTAGTTGCCCTCTTATATGCTTTGATGACGGCTAACTGGACTAAAAAAATCAAGTCACTTCTTACTGTTCTAGTGACTGTAGGTCTGGTATTTGTCTGTTATAATGGTATCAAATATAGTAGCGATATATATTTGAAAGCTCACTCAGCTCAAATCCAAAAGAACCAAGAAAATGGACAAAATGGAGACAACAATCTTTCTCTTGAGAGAACAGACACAAGTGAAGAGAATATCTCCAATAACCGTTTTGCCATTTGGCAGTCAACAGCTTCCTTTATCCCTAGACGCCCTCTATTTGGATATTCAGGTGGAAACTGGTATGAGTTAGGTAAAGAATATGATGCTTCAGCCTACATCATCAAAAGACATTACCTTACTCACAACGGCTACCTTGAGTTACTATTCTATGATGGTATCACAGGTTTTATCCCTATGGCCATCTTTATGCTTTCCTTCATTGTTTCAAGTCTCAAGAAATATAAAAAAGACCTTCAAGAAGGTCGCCACAATCATGAATTGATTACCATTCTCTTGATCACTGTAGTTATTCTCATCTCTAATTTGTTCTTGAGTTCAACCTTCTATGGAATTTCTCTTTTGGGTTTTATCTTGTTTGTGATTTCAGGTTACTATTTCTCTGTTCTCTATAAAAAAAGAGACGGCTATAGAAAATTAGATGAAGCGGAGATTAAAGAAGTTGAACTAGGTGTCATGGATTATATCCACAATCTCTGTCAAAAAGAGGATATCAACTATTCACTGGCTTATGGAACCTTGCTGGGAGCAGTGAGACACAAGGGTTACATTCCTTGGGATGACGATATTGATATCTCTTTGAAACGCGATGAATACGATAAATTGTATCAAGCTATTTTGCAAGATAATGACCCTGTCTACAAAGTGGTTTCCTGGGAAAATGACGCTCGTTACCCTTACCCATTTTATCGAGTCTATGATGCGCGAACTGTCTATGATAATAACTATATCGACAATGATATTGATTTAGGAATTTGTGTGGACGTTTTCCCATTTGACTATTATGCTGATGTTAACAAGGACATGGTAAAACTGGATACTTACCGTCGTTTATCAGTCTATACCCTTTATGGCATTCATAATAAGAATGCGAAACTCAAGAATATCATCAGATATCTACTTGTCCTTGTATTCCGTCTGACTAGTGTCAAAACTTGGAACCGTAAGATGAACATCCTATCTATGCGAGAAAAAGATGGAGACTTCATTGATTACCTCATGGAGAACAAAAGAGTTTCTACGAAATTTGACAAGTCCTTCTTGGATACGACGATTGATAGTCCATTTGAAGATAGAGTTTACAAAATTCCTGAGGCCTATCAGCCGATCCTTTCTGCCATCTACGGAGATGACTTTATGGAAATTCCTCCTCTAGAAAAACGAGTGAAACATGATGACTTCCTCGCTTATATAAAGGAGGGATAGAACGTGTTACAATGGTTAAAAAGAAGTTTAGCCAGTCTCTTAGGAGATAAGAAAGACCTGGTTAAAAACCTACCAATTATCAAAAATTTAAATCAAAAAGCCAATATCGACTTAGATTCAAAGAGAAGCAATTTGCTCAAAGAAAACTTTGAAGATATTCTAAAGGCCATCTACCAATCTAATCTGAAATCCTATGATATCTGGTTAGATTTTGGAACTTTACTTGGCTTCTACAGAGAAAATGATCTGATTCCGCATGATTTAGATATGGACTTTGGGATTATTATCCCAGACTACGAAGCCTTTTTAAAGGATGAGAAAGTTCTTTTTGAGAAAGGCTTTGTCAGAACAAAAGAGTTCTATTACAATGATAAACTTGTAGAATTATCCTATAGTTACAAGGGCCTCAATGTTGATTTTATTGTCTATGATAAAAAAGAGGGGAGCATTTCCTCAGACACTATTTTCTACATGACAAACGCCTTGGGAAATCCTACAAGATATGAAGTCTACCACTATGAATTGCCGTTCGCAGCACTTACTGAATGTAGTTTTAAAGAGATTCTAGTAAAAGTTCCAGAAAATACAAGAGAATACATCAGTCACTTGTATGGGGAGGATTTTGAAATCCCTAATACTCATTACAACTGGAAAGAAAATCCAATTTACAAACAAAGAGATGCTAAATTGGCTAAAGTACTTTTGAAAAAGTAAACTTCGAAATACAAGAAAAGAGGGGATGGTGAAGTTCTTCCTTGTTAACTCTAGTCCCTATTCTAGTGTAACAAACGGGCTTCTCCTTCCCTCTTTTTGTCTTATAGTGACGGAAAGGAGCTAGAAAAGTTGCTAACAGGATGAATCTCCCATCCTAGTTTCCGCTATCAAAGAAAGAAGTGGTTTATATGAAAAAGAAACAGATAAAAGAAACCCTTGTATTTATTTCCCTAGTCTTGTTGTTCGTCTCTGGACTCTTGATACCCGCAGTTCAGGCAGATGCTTCAAGCAATCGAATCCATTTTATCAATACCAAAGGGGTATCAGGAAGTGATGCCATTATTCTAGAAAGTAATGGTCACTATGCCCTGATTGATATGGGTGAAGACTATGATTTTCCAAATGGGGAAGACCCTCGCTATCCCAGTCGTGTAGGAATTAGTAGACAGAACGATTATGTATTAGAAGATCGTCTCTTCCGTCACATGAAACACCTTGGGATACAAAAGTTAGATTTTATTCTAGGAACCCATGTCCATAGTGACCATATTGGATCTGCGGATGAAGTTCTTAAACGTTATCCTGTAGACAGATTTTATCTAAAGAGATACTCAGATGAGCGCATCACATCAAAATGGCGATTGTGGGACAATCTTTTTAATTATGACAATGCTGTCAAGACAGCTCTAGAGCGTGGCGTAACTCTTGTGCAAGACATTACTGAGAAGGACAGTCACTTCACTTTAGGTGACATGGATATTCAGCTTTATAACTATAAAAACGAATATGACAGTGATGGCAAACTCAAGAGAGTTTATGATGATAATTCCAATTCGATTGTGGCTGTAGTAACTGTAGCGGGTAAAAAGATTTATCTGGGTGGTGACTTGGATAATGCTGAGGGGGCAGAGGATAAGTTAGGTCCTGAAATTGGTAAAGTCGATATGATGAAATGGAACCATCATTATGATGCCCACATTTCAAATACGATTCCTTTCTTAGACTCCCTATCTCCAAGTATGGTGGTACACACATCCGCAGCAGAAGCCAATCTTGCTACAACTAGAGACTATCTTAAGAAACATGGTATTGAGGTAGTTCATGCTTCTAGCCAGACCAAGGATGCAACAGTCTTTACAATTAGCAGAAATGGTTTTACAAACGTGTCCGATTCTCTACCTAATATTCCTACTGTTAGTGAAAGATGGTATAAAGAAGATGGTTACTGGAAGTATCGCTTGTCTGATGATCAGATGGCAATCGGTTGGCGAAAAATAAATGGTATTTACTATTTCTTTAATGGCCAAGGACAAATGCAGGCAGGTAGATGGCTTCATTTGAACGACTCTCGTGAAAAAACAGATGGTAACTGGTATTATTTGAACAACAATGGACAAATGCAAGATACTGGATGGTTTAAGCAAGATGGTAGTTGGTATTATATCACATCAAGTGGAGCAAGAAGTTACAGTCAGTTAGTTGAAATTGATGGTCAGAAATATCTATTTGACAAAGAAGGTAAGATGCTGACAGGTCTTCAGGTTTATAATGGTAAGAAGATGGTCTTTGCTAGTACTGGTGCCCTGCAGTCGGAAGGAAAAGCATCGTCTTGGCAAAAAATTGCTTCAAATTGGTACTATTATGATGAGGATGGTATTCTAACTGTTGGTAAAAAAGACATCAAGGGTACAACTTATTACTTTGACAAAGAAGGTATCATGCAAACTGGCTGGGCCTTTGTTGATGGTCACTGGAACTATTTTGCAAGTTCTGGAGCTATGAAAACCGGCTGGGTCAAGGATCAGGAAACATGGTATTATCTGGATAAAGATGGCATCATGTTAACTGGTAGACAAGATATAAATGGTGTTCGTTACTATTTGAATGCTAGTGGTGCCATGCAGACTGGCTGGAAGTGGCAAGACAATAGCTGGTACTTCTATACGAACTCAGGTGCTATGAAAACTGGTTGGTTGAAAGATAAAGAATCATGGTACTATTTGGATCCAGAAACAGGTATCATGGCTGTAGGATCTAAAGAGATTGACGGTAAGAACTATTTCTTCAGCTCTGCAGGTACTATGCAAGTTGGATGGCAGTGGTCAAATGATTCTTGGCATTATTACGCTACGTCTGGCGCACTCCAAACTGGTTGGTTGAAAGATGGTGATGTCTGGTATTATCTTGAAGGTAAAGAAGGCATTATGTTAATCGGCCTCCATCAAGTAGATGGTAAGCAATATTACTTTAGCAAATCTGGAGCCATGCAAGCTGGCTGGAAATGGTTTGATAATCATTACCGTTACTTTGAATCAAATGGAGCTATGAAAACTGGTTGGATAAAAGACAAAGGTGTCTGGTATTATCTAAATCCTGAAGATGGCATCATGTTGGTTGGCCTTCATAAAGTAAATGGTGATCATTATTACTTTGATGAATCAGGAGTTATGCAAACTGGTTGGAAACAGCTTGATGGTAATTGGTACTATTTCCAAGCTGATGGTTCTTTGTTGAAGAACGCAACAACACCTGATGGTTACAAAGTAAACGAAGAAGGTATATGGAAACAGGCTGTTGCTGCTGTAAATAGCGATGCAGTCAAGCCAGAAAAGAAACAAGAAGTTAATTCCTCTACTGTCGAACAACCTAAACAAGATTTAAATCTAGAAGCCAACGCTTCTGAAAAGAAAGAAAACGAATAAAGAGGAATCCCCTACTGGCAAATAATTTATCAGTAGGGGATTTTTTTAATTTCGTTTTATTTTAGCAAGTACAAGGTTCAGTGCATAGTGGAGTGTTTTGTCTTTGGTGATAAAGAGGGTCAAGAGGTAATAGATACCACAAGTTGCTACGGTAGACAGAACCATGAGAATCATATTGAAGTTGACCGTATAAGAGTTGATTTGGAAAAGAAATTTAAACGCAAAATAGATCGGGATGAATCCAAGGGATACAATAGTGTAACGTGTCAGAGTAGCAAAGATTTCTTTCAAATCAATCAGTTGGTGTTTCTGGATAAAGCGTATTTCCAGGAGAACGACGATAGTCTCTGCAAGAATAGTTGTAGCGATATAGTACTCAGGTGCGAAAATATTATTGAAATACAAGAGGCAGTTGAAGAGAATATTGGCTCCGCCACCAAGGAAGTAGAAGGCAGTTAAGCGATTTTCGTGGTCATTGATAAAGATAATTTGTTTACCAAGAATCAATTCGATAGCCCAGATGATGGTACGAAATGCAAAGACACTAGTCACGATTCCAGCTTCTAGGTATTTTTCAGAAGAGTAGATAACTGCCGCGTAGTTCCCTAATACCATAATCCCAATACTGGTTGGAACGATGAGGAAGTAAAAGAGGGCAGCCCCTTGATTCAGAAGACTCTTATAAGAGGTGTAGTCTTTCTTGCCGAGATAGTAGCCGAGACGTGGGATACTTACATTGAGAGCCCCACTTAAGACACTGGCTATTAGCATGACAATGCTGGAAGCAATGGTGTAGTAAGAAATGTAGTTTTCATCAGGTCCCTTGGTGATAAACATTCTATCAAGCAAGGTATAGAGCATGTTGGCGTTCGCTAGGAGAAGCATAGTCAAGAGTGGTTTAGATGCTTTGATTAATTCCACAAGACCAATTTTGACAAAGGAAACTTCTCTTTTGATCCAAAGAAAACTGAGCAGGTAGTTGAGGATAGTGGTTGCACTCATGACGATGGCATAAGGAACGATATCATCTGCAGTTTTAACAAAGGTAAAGATAGCAACCAGCATGGCAATCCGAATAATCAATGTTTTGTAGAGGATGAAGGCATAGTTTTCATAAGCCTCGTTCATCCATTCGATATTGAGAAATTGGAAAAGTGCTTGGGCCCCTAGGATGTAGTAGAGGACTTTCAGATTCTCAATGCTGGTGTCAAAGAAGATAATGAGGAAGTAGATACCTGTCGTCAGGAGAGAGGTGAAAACCGAGATATAAAACAACTTAGAAAAGACGTAGTTGATTTTATTCTTGTCATCCTTGACCTTACTAATAGCTCGAATCCCGTAGTTGTATATTCCAAAGGCAGCTAGTGGAATAACGAAACTTGCCCAGGTATTGGCTGTATTGAAATAACCGTAGTTGGATTTGCTGAGAATCCGCGTCAGATAAGGGTTGGTTATCAGTGGAAAAACGATATTGAGAATATTGACCAGCAAGCTGGCCAAGGCATTTACTTTTATATTTTTCATTGAACTTTCTTTCTTAAATCTAAAATCATATCTAGTATTATATCACATTCTGGCTTCATTCTTTTGATAAAATCGTAAAAATCTAGTATAATAGATAGACTGAAAGTATGAGGTTACTAGATATGAAGATGAAACAAATTAGTGATACAACACTGAAAATCACGATGACTTTAGATGATTTGATGGATAGAGGAATGGAGATTGCAGACTTTCTCGTTCCTCAGGAAAAAACCGAAGAGTTTTTCTATGCTATTTTAGATGAGTTAGAGATGCCAGACAATTTCTTGGATAGTGGCATGCTGAGTTTCCGCGTGACGCCAAAACCTGATAAGGTCGACGTCTTTGTGACCAAGTCCAAGATTGACCAAAATTTAGATTTTGAAGATTTGGCGGATCTACCAGACATGGAAGAATTAGCCCAAATGTCGCCTGATGAATTTCTCAAAACCTTGGAAAAGAGTATTGCAGATAAAACCAAGGACGATATTGAGGCCATCCAATCTCTAGAGCAGGTCGAAGCAAAGGAAGAAAAGCAAGAGCAGGCATACAAGGAGACTGAGAGTAAGAAAGAACCTTATATCTACTATATCCTGCGCTTTGCAAGCCTTGCTGACTTAGTTGCTTTTGCAAAGACGGTTAACTACCAGATGGAAACCTCTGAACTCTATAAGATGAATGGACACTACTATTTGACAATCTTAGTCGATGTGGAAAATCATCCAAGTCCATATCCGGCTTGGCTCTTGGCTCGTATGCGTGAATTTGCAGATGATAGTGACATCAGTCGTTCAGTTTTGCAAGAGTATGGGCAAATCTTGATTAATCACGATGCAGTTCTTAATCTGCAAAAAATCGGATAATCATTTCTGGAAATCTTTTTCTAGATTTTAAGGAGAACGAATCGTCTGATTCGTTTTTTCTTTACCAGACTGAAATAGTGATTTACTATAATAGGAATTTTCACAAAATTCTGTTATAATGGCTATATCAGAAAATTTCTAGGAGACAAACATGATAGTTAAAATTGCTTTACTTGGATTTGGTACCGTTGCAAGTGGTGTGCCATTCCTCCTAAAGGAAAATGGAGAAAAAATCGTTCAGTCAGCTCATTCGGAGATTGAAGTAGCCAAGGTATTGGTCAAAGATGAAGATGAAAAGAACCGCTTGCTTGCAGCAGGAAATGACTTTAACTTTGTAACCAATGTAGACGATATTTTATCAGACAAGGACATTACTATCGTAGTGGAATTGATGGGGCGTATCGAACCAGCTAAGACCTTTATCACTCGTGCCTTAGAAGCTGGGAAACACGTTGTTACTGCTAACAAGGACCTTTTGGCTGTTCATGGTGCAGAATTGTTAGAAATCGCTAAAGAGCATAATGTAGCACTTTACTATGAAGCAGCAGTAGCTGGTGGGATTCCAATTCTTCGTACTCTAGCAAATTCATTGGCTTCTGACAAAATTACGCGCGTGCTTGGTGTGGTTAACGGAACTTCTAACTTCATGATGACCAAGATGGTGGAAGAAGGCTGGTCTTATGATGATGCTTTGGCTGAAGCACAAAGATTAGGTTTTGCAGAAAGCGATCCTACAAATGACGTGGATGGGATTGATGCAGCCTACAAGATGGTGATTTTGAGCCAGTTTGCTTTTGGTATGAAGGTTGCCTTTGACGATGTAGCCCACAAGGGAATCCGTAACATCACACCAGAAGACGTAGCTGTAGCCCAAGACTTGGGCTATGTAGTGAAATTGGTTGGTTCTATCGAGGAAACTCCTTCAGGTATTGCTGCAGAAGTGACTCCAACCTTCCTACCTAAAGCACATCCACTTGCTAGTGTGAATGGCGTGATGAATGCTGTTTTTGTAGAATCTATCGGTATCGGTGAGTCTATGTATTACGGACCAGGTGCGGGTCAAAAACCAACTGCAACAAGTGTTGTAGCGGACATTGTCCGTATCGTTCGCCGCTTGAATGATGGTACCATTGGTAAAGACTTCAACGAATACAGCCGTGAATTGGTCTTGGCTAATCCAGAAGATGTCAAAGCTAATTACTACTTCTCAATCTTGGCTCCAGACTCAAAAGGTCAGGTCTTGAAATTGGCTGAGATTTTCAACGCTCAAGATATTTCCTTCAAGCAAATCCTCCAAGATGGCAAAGAGGGTGACAAGGCGCGTGTAGTGATTATCACTCATAAGATTAATAAAGCACAACTTGAGAATGTTTCAGCTGAGTTGGCCAAAGCTTCAGAATTTGACCTCTTGAATACCTTCAAGGTGTTAGGAGAATAGGATGAAGATTATTGTACCTGCAACCAGTGCCAATATCGGGCCAGGTTTTGATTCGGTTGGTGTAGCTGTAACCAAGTATCTTCAAATTGAGGTCTGTGAAGAACGAGATGAGTGGTTGATTGAACACCAGATTGGCAAATGGATTCCACATGACGAGCGTAATCTCTTGCTCAAGATTGCCTTGCAAATTGCGCCTGACTTGCAACCGAGACGTTTGAAAATGACCAGCGATGTTCCCTTGGCGCGTGGTTTGGGTTCTTCTAGCTCGGTTATCGTTGCTGGAATTGAACTGGCTAACCAATTGGGCAATCTCAACTTATCAAACCACGACAAATTGCAGTTGGCTACCAAGATTGAAGGACATCCTGACAATGTAGCTCCAGCAATTTACGGCAATCTCGTTATTGCAAGTTCTGTTGAAGGAAATGTTTCAGCGATTGTGGCTGCCTTCCCAGAGTGTGATTTTCTAGCTTATATTCCCAACTATGAATTGCGCACTCGAGACAGCCGCGGTGTCCTTCCTAAGAAATTGTCCTACAAGGAAGCTGTTGCAGCAAGTTCTATCGCCAATGTGGCCGTTGCAGCCTTGTTAGCAGGAGACATGGTGACAGCTGGACAAGCAATCGAGGGAGACCTCTTCCACGAGCGCTATCGTCAAAGTCTGGTCCGTGAATTTGCGACGATTAAGCAAGTAGCCAAAGAGAATGGTGCCTATGCAACCTATCTCTCCGGTGCTGGACCGACAGTGATGGTCTTGGCTTCTCATGACAAGATGCCAGCGATTAAGGCAGAATTGCAAAAGCAACCTTTCAAAGGCAAACTGCATGATTTGAATGTTGATACCCAAGGTGTCCGTGTCGAAACAAAGTAAAGAAATAGAAGATAGGATGGGGAAACTCTTGATTAGAGGGCTTCCTATCCTTTTTTTGAAAAGAATTCGAGTTAAAAACTTGATAAAGGAGAAATAAAGATGGCAGAAATTTATCTAGCAGGTGGTTGTTTTTGGGGCCTAGAGGAGTATTTTTCACGAATTTCTGGAGTGCTAGCAACCAGTGTTGGCTACGCTAATGGTCAAGTTGAAACGACCAATTATCAACTAATCAAGGAAACAGACCATGCAGAGACGGTTCAAGTGATTTATGATGAGAAGACAGTATCACTCAGAGAGATTTTGCTTTATTATTTCCGAGTCATTGATCCCTTGTCTATTAACCAACAAGGGAATGACCGTGGTCGCCAATATCGAACGGGAATCTATTATCAGGATAAAGCAGACTTGCCAGCTATCTACACAGTGGTGCAGGAGCAGGAGCGTATGCTGGGTCGAAAGATTGCAGTAGAGGTGGAGAAACTTCGCCACTACATTTTAGCAGAAGACTATCATCAAGACTATCTCAAGAAAAATCCTTCAGGTTATTGTCATATCGATGTGACGGATGCTGAGAAGCCATTGATTGACGCCTCTAACTATGAAAAGCCTAGTCAAGAGGTGTTAAAGGAAAGCTTAACTGAAGAGTCTTATCGTGTTACGCAAGAAGCTGCTACAGAGGCTCCATTTAGTAATGCTTATGACCAAACTTTTGAAGAGGGAATTTATGTAGACATCACGACAGGGGAGCCACTCTTTTTTGCTAAGGATAAGTTTGCCTCAGGTTGTGGTTGGCCAAGTTTTAGTCGTCCGATTTCTAAGGAGTTGATTCACTATTACAAGGACCTGAGCCATGGAATGGAGCGAATCGAGGTTCGTTCTCGGTCAGGAAATGCTCACTTGGGTCATGTTTTCACAGATGGACCTCGTGAGTTAGGTGGCCTCCGTTACTGTATCAATTCGGCTTCCTTGCGTTTTGTAGCTAAGGATGAGATGGAAGAAGCAGGATATGGCTATTTATTGCCTTATTTAAACAAATAAAACAGAGAGGGTGGGCGCTTCCCACTTTCTTCATTTCCAGAATAAGAATAGAAGGAATCTATGAAACACTTACTATCTTACTTCAAACCCTATATCAAAGAATCCATTTTAGCCCCCTTGTTCAAGTTACTAGAAGCTGTTTTTGAGCTCTTGGTCCCCATGGTAATTGCTGGGATTGTTGACCAATCTTTACCTCAGGGAGATCAAGGTCATCTCTGGATGCAGATTGGCCTACTCCTTATCTTTGCAGTGATTGGCGTTTTAGTGGCCTTAGTAGCCCAGTTTTACTCAGCCAAGGCAGCTGTAGGTTTTGCCAAGGAATTGACAAACGCCCTCTATCGTCATATTCTTTCTTTACCTAAGGACAGCAGAGACCGTCTGACGACTTCTAGCTTGGTAACTCGCTTGACTTCGGATACCTACCAGATACAGACTGGTATCAATCAATTCCTGCGCCTCTTTTTGCGAGCGCCTATTATTGTTTTTGGGGCTATCTTTAT
>NZ_KQ970235.1:958280-975398 GCF_001579025.1 Streptococcus oralis | reverse complement strand
CGAGCGCCTATTATTGTTTTTGGGGCTATCTTTATGGCCTATCGCATCTCAGCTGAGCTGACTTTTTGGTTTTTGGTCATGGTTGGTTTTTTGACAATCGTCATTGTCGGTCTCTCTCGACTGGTCAATCCTCTCTACAGTAGTCTCAGAAAGAAAACGGACCAGCTGGTTCAGGAAACGCGTCAGCAATTACAAGGCATGCGAGTTATTCGTGCCTTTGGGCAAGAAAAACGAGAATTACAGATTTTTCAAACCCTTAACCAAGTTTATGCTAGATTGCAAGAAAAGACGGGTTTCTGGTCTAGTTTGTTAACACCTCTGACCTATCTGATTGTTAATGGAACTCTTCTCGTCATCATCTGGCAGGGATATATTTTAATTCAAGGAGGTTTACTCAGTCAAGGTGCCCTGATTGCTCTTATCAACTACCTCTTGCAGATTTTGGTGGAATTGGTTAAGCTCGCCATGCTGATCAATTCCCTCAACCAGTCCTACATCTCAGCCAAGCGAATCGAGGAAGTCTTTGACGAGGCTCCAGAGGATATCCATTCAGAATTAGAAGAAAAGCAAGTTACCGGTGATCGGGTTTTGCAAGTCAAAGAATTAACCTTTACCTATCCTGATGCGGCCCAGCCTTCTCTGAGAAACATTTCCTTTGATATGAATCAAGGGCAAATCCTTGGTATCATCGGAGGAACTGGTTCTGGTAAGTCAAGCTTGGTGCAAGTCTTACTTGGTCTTTATACAGCAGACAAGGGGAGCATTGACCTTTATCGAAATGGACGTAGTCCTCTTAACCTTGAGCAGTGGCGGTCTTGGATTGCCTATGTACCCCAAAAAGTTGAACTTTTTAAAGGAACTATTCGTTCCAACTTGACTTTGGGTTTCAATCAAGAAGTGTCTGATCAGCAACTCTGGCAGGCCTTGGAGATTGCGCAAGCTAAGGATTTTGTCAGTGAAAAGGAAGGACTTTTGGATGCCCTAGTTGAGGCAGGAGGGCGAAATTTCTCAGGCGGACAAAAACAAAGGCTGTCTATTGCCCGAGCAGTCTTGCGCCAAGCTCCATTTCTCATCCTAGATGATGCGACCTCGGCCCTCGACACCATCACCGAGTCCAAGCTCTTGAAAGCAATCCGAGAGAATTTACCTAACACGAGCTTAATCTTGATTTCTCAACGAACGTCTACACTTCAGATGGCTGACCAGATTCTCCTCTTGGAAAAAGGGGAGCTCCTATCTGTTGGCAAGCACGATGACTTGATGAAGTCCAGCCAAGTCTATCGCGAAATCAATGCATCCCAACATGGAAAGGAGGACTAGCATGAAACGACAAACCGCAAACCAGACGCTCAAACGTTTGGCCATAGATTTAGCAAACCATCCTTTCCTCCTTTTCCTTGCCTTTCTAGGAACTATTGCCCAAGTTGCTTTATCGATCTACCTACCTATCTTGATTGGGCAGGTCATTGACCAGGTCCTCGTAACTGGTTCTTCACCAGTTTTTTGGCAGATTTTCATCCAGATGATCTTGGTGATCATAGGAAATACACTGGTACAATGGGCCAATCCTCTTCTTTATAATCGTCTAATCTTCTCTTATACCAGAGACTTGCGGGAGCGAATCATTCATAAGCTCCATCGGTTACCGATTGCTTTTGTGGATCGGCAGGGCAGTGGAGAGATGGTTAGTCGTGTGACCACAGACATAGAACAGCTGGCAGCCGGCTTAACCATGATTTTCAATCAATTTTTCATTGGTGTTTTGATGATTTTGGTTAGTATTCTAGCCATGCTCCAAATTCATCTCCTCATGACCCTCTTGGTCTTGCTGTTGACGCCCCTGTCCATGGTGATTTCACGCTTTATTGCCAAGAGATCTTATCACCTCTTCCAGAAGCAAACGGAGACGAGAGGAATTCAGACTCAGTTGATTGAAGAGTCTCTTAGCCAGCAAACTATTATCCAGTCCTTCAATGCTCAAACAGAGTTTATCCAAAGACTGCATGTGGCTAATGCCAACTATGCAGGCTATTCTCAGTCAGCCATCTTTTATTCATCAACGGTTAATCCTTCAACTCGCTTTGTCAACGCACTCATTTATGCTCTTCTTGCTGGAGTAGGAGCTTATCGAATCATGATGGGGTCCACCTTGACCATCGGACGTTTAGTGACTTTTTTGAATTACGTCCAACAGTACACCAAGCCCTTTAATGATATTTCTTCGGTTCTAGCCGAGTTGCAAAGTGCTCTCGCCTGCGCAGAGCGTGTCTATGCTGTCTTAGAAAGTCCAGAGGTGGCTGAAACAGGTAAGGAAATCTTGACCAGTGACCAAGTTAAGGGAGCCATTTCCTTTAAGCATGTTTCTTTTGGATACAATCCTGAAAGGATCTTGATTAAGGATTTGTCTATCGATATCCCAGCTGGTAGCAAGGTAGCCATCGTTGGTCCGACAGGTGCTGGTAAGTCAACTCTTATCAATCTCCTCATGCGTTTTTATCCTATTAACTCGGGAGATATCTTGTTAGATGGGCAATCCATTTATGATTATACCCGAGCGTCATTGAGACAGCAGTTTGGGATGGTACTCCAAGAAACCTGGCTCAAGCAAGGGACCATTCATGACAATATTGCCTTTGGAAATCCTGATGCCAGTAGGGAGCAGGTGATTGCTGCCGCAAAAGCAGCCAATGCAGACTTTTTCATCCAACAGTTACCACAGGGATACGATACCAAGTTGGAAAATGCAGGAGAATCACTATCTGTCGGTCAAGCCCAGCTCTTGACCATCGCCCGAGTCTTTCTAGCTATACCAAAGATTCTTATCTTAGACGAAGCGACTTCCTCCATCGATACACGGACAGAAGTGCTAGTACAGGATGCCTTTGCTAAACTCATGAAGGGACGTACAAGCTTTATCATTGCTCACCGTTTGTCAACCATTCAGGATGCGGATTTGATTCTTGTCTTGGTAGATGGTGACATTGTAGAGCATGGTAACCATCATGATCTCATGGATAGAAAGGGCAAGTATTACCAAATGCAAAAAGCTGCGGCCTTTAGCTCTGAATAAGTCATTCCTACCCATTTAAATTCTTAATGACACTAAAAGTTGCCTTCGGGTGACTTTTTTGTTACAATAGCTAGAAAAATCAAGGTCTTAGAAGGAGAAAACAATGAAAGTCTATCAGCATGTAAATATCGTGACTTGTGATCAAGATTTCCATATTTATTTGGATGGTGTCTTAGCCGTTAAGGACTCTCAAATCGTCTATGTCGGCCAAGAGGAGCCAGAGATTTTAGAGCAAGCTGAGCAGATTATAGACTATCAGGGAGCCTGGATCATGCCTGGTTTGGTCAATTGCCACACCCATTCTGCTATGACAGGCTTGCGAGGGATTCGGGATGATAGTAATCTCCATGAATGGCTCAATGACTATATCTGGCCAGCAGAAGCTGGATTTACTCCCGATATGACTACCAAGGCAGTCAAAGAAGCTCTGACAGAGATGCTCCAGTCAGGGACAACAACCTTCAACGATATGTATAATCCCAATGGTGTAGATATTGAAAGAATTTATCAGGCAGTGAAGGCTTCCAAGATGCGTTGTTATTTCTCACCGACCCTCTTTTCTTCAGAGACAGAAACAACTGCTGAGACTATAAGTAGAACACGTGCCATCATAGAGGAAATCTTAGGATATGAAAACCCAAATTTCAAGGTTATGGTAGCTCCACATTCTCCCTACAGCTGTAGTAGAGACTTGCTGGAAGCGAGCTTAGATATGGCAAAAAAGCTGGACATTCCTATCCATATCCATGTGGCGGAGACCAAGGAGGAATCAGGAATTATCCTCAAACGATACGGCAAACGCCCTCTCGCCTTTCTAGAAGAACTAGGTTACTTAGATCATCCGTCTGTCTTTGCTCACGGGGTCGAATTAAACGAGCGAGAAATTGAACGCTTGGCAACTTCTCATGTGGCAATCGCCCATAATCCTATCAGTAACCTCAAACTGGCCTCAGGGATCGCTCCAATCATCCAACTGCAAAAAGCAGGAGTAGCAGTCGGAATTGCGACTGACTCGGTTGCTTCCAATAATAATCTAGATATGTTTGAGGAAGGACGGACCGCAGCCCTTCTTCAGAAAATGAAGAGTGGAGATGCCAGCCAATTTCCTATCGAAACAGCCCTTAAGGCACTGACGATAGAGGGTGCTAAGGTTCTTGGAATGGAAGGACAGATAGGAAGCCTAGAAGTCGGCAAACAGGCAGATTTTCTGGTCATTCAACCACAAGGAAAAATCCATCTTCAACCTCAGGAAAATATGCTCTCTCACCTGGTTTATGCTGTCAAATCCAGTGATGTCGATGATGTTTATATCGCTGGAGAACAGGTGGTTAAGCAAGGCAAAGTTTTGACAGTAGAGATTTAAAAAAATTTAAAAAAAGTTTGCAAAAATCTTGCATTCTTTTTTTGTCTATGCTATACTTATATACGGTTTGAAAAAACTGCCTAAGACAGTAGGGGAGCTCGACTCATAAAGATCCTACCGAGGACAAAACGTATCATGTAAAAAGAAGCGTATTGTACTTTCGTGTCTAGGTTTGGGCGCGTTTTTCTTTTGGAAAAATTCCCCAAGCAAAATAATTACGGAGGTGAACACACTAATGAGTGAAGCAATTATTGCTAAAAAAGCGGAACTAGTTGACGTAGTGGCTGAAAAAATGAAAGCTGCTGCATCTATCGTCGTTGTAGACGCTCGTGGTTTGACAGTTGAGCAAGATACAGTTCTTCGTCGTGAGCTTCGTGGAAGCGAAGTTGAGTATAAAGTCATTAAAAACTCAATCTTGCGTCGTGCAGCTGAAAAAGCTGGTCTTGAAGATCTTTCATCAGTATTTGTTGGACCATCTGCAGTAGCATTTTCTAACGAAGATGTTATCGCACCAGCGAAAATCTTGAACGATTTTGCTAAAAACGCTGAAGCACTTGAAATCAAAGGTGGTGCAATCGAAGGCGCTGTCGCATCTAAAGAAGAAATCGTTGCTCTTGCAACTCTTCCAAACCGCGAAGGACTTCTTTCTATGCTCCTTTCTGTACTTCAAGCGCCAGTGCGCAACGTTGCTCTTGCAGTCAAAGCGGTTGCAGACAACAAAGAAGACGCAGCTTAATCTTAAGCTACGCAGCGTAGCTTAGCTACGAAAAAACTATTATAAAATTAAAAACTTATTTGGAGGAAATAACAATGGCATTGAACATTGAAAACATTATTGCTGAAATTAAAGAAGCTTCAATCCTTGAATTGAACGACCTTGTAAAAGCTATCGAAGAAGAATTTGGTGTAACTGCAGCTGCTCCTGTAGCTGTTGCTGCAGCTGGTGCTGCTGACGCTGGTGCTGCTAAAGACTCATTTGACGTTGAGTTGACAGCTGCTGGTGACAAAAAAGTTGGCGTTATCAAAGTTGTACGTGAAATCACTGGTCTTGGACTTAAAGAAGCTAAAGAACTTGTTGATGGTGCACCAGGTGTCATCAAAGAAGGCGTTCCAACTGCAGAAGCTGAAGAAATCAAAGCTAAATTGGAAGAAGCTGGAGCTTCAGTTACTCTTAAATAATAGAGCGACTACATTTGTAGCTTAAAAACACATAAAACCGCTATTCTTAGGAGTAGCGGTTTTTTATATTTTTATAAAGTATTGTCCAGAAATGATGATTTATAAGTATGGGTTGCCTTTTCAATAAATGGGTTATATAATAGAAGTATAGTTAGAGAAGATTGGTCTGAACATTTTTATAAAGAAAAGGAGAAAAGATGGCATTAAATTTGTTTGATGTTATTCATTATGAAGGTGAGGAAACAAGGAATATACTTGCTTGGAGACATCCTAAAACGAATATCAAGATAGGAGCAACTGTAATTGTAAATCCTGGTCAGAGTGCTGTGTTCTTTTCAAATGGAAGAGCAGTAGCTACCTATGATGCTGGAAAACATAAGATTGAAGGAAATGATATTCAGACAGCTTCAGGAATAAAGAACTTTCTAAGTGGAGGTATTTTATCTGACTCATCATTTTTGTGGTTTGTAAACACGTATGATTTACAACCGATTGGGTGGGGAACTTCTTCACCTATAATGGTTCGAGATCCAGAAAGTGATATTCCTGTTGAGTTGAAAATACATGGAAATTTTATTCCTCGAATTGTAGATTTGGAAGCTTTTATAATAGAATTTATGCCAAGTCACCCTGATCTTATAACAGCTACTATTTTACAAAATCGATTTAGACAAACTGCCAGTGGACTGATTAGTTCAGCTATTTCACAAGTAATATATAACTATAAGATTCCAATTATTGACATTGAGATGCACAGTTTTGATATAGCTGTTGGTTTGTCAGAAATTTTATCTAGCCATTTTGCTAAATATGGAATTAGTATTGAAGAATTTAGCATTGAGGCCTTAAAGGTAAATCAGAATAGCAATGGATATAGAGAAATCTTTAAATACCACAAGCAAATTTTGGAAGCCAAAAGCAAGCAGGCGAGTCGAGATATTGAAGAATATACTTATCAAGAAGAGAGACAATTTGATATTTTAGAAGAGGCAGCAAAAAATAATGATTCTACAGGAAACCTAATGGGAGCAGGTGTGGAAATCGCAATGGGGCTTGGCTTGGGAGCTAAATTTAGCAACTTGGTGAATCATATTGAAGATAGGAATTCATTGGACAAAGATGTTAATCAACATAAATCTGACCTCAAAGGAGAAATAGGCTTAGCTAAGTTTTGTAGCCAATGCGGGACTGCTTTTTTGGAAGGAGCAAACTTCTGTTCTAATTGTGGTCATGAAAGATAGTTCGAATCTTAGGAGAAAATAATTTTTTATACCATTCTAGGTTGGATATTATCTTTATCTTTTGGTTTTTTGTATTTTCAAATTTACTTTTGAATTTATTTGGGAAATCTGGGATTGCCAGAGTTTCCCTTTTTCTTAGAAATCTAAAACTAAGATCTTTTATTTCGTTTTTAGATCTTTCAAATTATGTAATTCTAAGTATGGAAATGTATGAATAAATACACCAATTCCCTGAAAGATATTAGGAAATCTTTTTAAAAGAGTAAGGGATTACTTAGAAAAGTTCTATGACAAGAGGATATAGTAGATGTACCAAGTATTTCGTTTATTAAGTATACTTTTTATGGGATTGACAAGTGCAACATTTTTTCTTTCACTATGGGCCGTAACTCTATTTCTTGAACATGGTAAGCCGATTTTCTCAATAGTGACTCCTATTATTTTTTCTTTATCAGGTTTCTTTTTGTCTTCCTTTGCATTTTATAGCTTTGGTGTTTTAGAAAATATAAAAATTAAAGTCAAAGCCTTGGATGAGATATATAATGGGAAGGCTCTTTATAGAGAATATATAGCAACTAGAGGAGAAGAAAGGTGAAGCAGTATATTAAGAATAATTGGAAAACAGGCTTTCATTGGTTAATTTCAAATATAGTAATACTCTGTTTTGTAGTTTTATCACTTGCTATCTTTTCTATAGATGATGGACCAAGAATCTCTATATTGAAAAATCTTGATTTTATAATTTTGGCAAAATCTATTGGAATTCCCGTTGTTATCAGTTTTTTATTTTTATCATTTCAAAATGTTACCTTTGTGCTATTTGCTTTAATTATTTTATATTTATTTCGAAAAAAAATTAAAGATTCCTTTTCCTTGAAGAAATTAAAACAGAAGAATTTACTTCAAATGCTTGTTTTAATCATTTTATCATCATTTCTTGAATTTGAAAAATCTAGGGAATGGTCTATTCGATTTCTATTTCTTTTAGCTCCGTGGTATTTGTTTAGTGTGATCTCAATATTGGTAATGACTTATCGTAAGTCAAAGAGAGAAGAAGAAGTCAAGAAACGAAATCAAATACAAGCTTTATTCACCTTATTTGAAAAGCACCAGATTAATAAAAATACATATCCCGTTATTTGTCCATCATGTAGTGGTGAGAATCTGCTTGATCTAGGGCAAGGTAAATCATGTGATTATTGCGGTGCATGGTTATCTAGAAAGGAAATATAAATGAGACGCTATCGTTTAATCATTTCCAAGTTTGTTTATCCTTTAGTATCTTTCATATGTATTATTTCGGGATTGAAATTTTATCAGTCCATAGATAAAGAAATAAGATGGTTATTAGGAAAAAAAGAAGGATTACTTCACGATTTCTACTTTATGTGGCTTTTAATAGTTACAATTTTGTTTGTTTTATTTTTCCTATTTTTGCTTATATCATCTTTTTTATTTTTAAAACAGCCACGGATGAAACAATATGACAAAGCTTTGATAACAGTTCTTAAGTTTGAAGAACAAGGTGAGGATGTTATTGAAATTAAAGGAAAAGAATTGCGAGATGAGTTATCTTATAAATTATCAGCAAAACGTGTTTATTGTCCTACTTGTCATAAACCTACAGATGGAGTAATTGGAACTAAATTGACCTGTGCAACTTGCGGTAAAACTTTCATAGTTTCTTGATTTGATGGCATTCGTAATGAAACAATCTTAATTTTTTAAACAAATAAATTAAGGTTGTATCTAGAAATTTAGTAAATATATTTGCTTAAATTAAATTTTATAATACGAAAAGCAACAGCTGTTTAGCTGTTGCTTTTTGATAACTTTTTTAACTCTTAAATCACGCCTTGTGCAATCATAGCTTTGGCTACGTTTTCGAAGGTAACGATATCAGTACCATCCAGATAGTTTTGCCAATTTCGTATGTTTCAGCGCGATAGTTTTAGCTGTTTTGAGGATCTTGGTCATGATGTCTTCGAGTCGACAAGAGTATACTAATATCTATTCATCTGATAAGAGGGATTTTATCATCCAGATATTCATAGCAGGGTGGCCGGCGGCGTTAGAAAGTGGTTCTTGCAATGCTGTAAAACCATAGTGCTGATAGATGGCCACAGCCGTAGCCAGTTCAGTAGAGGTCTCTAGATAAAGCTGTTCATAACCTGCTAGACGGGCTTCCTGGAATATCCGCTTTATCAACCTGCTGGAATAACCTTTGCCACGGCTATTTTTAGTGACATACAGTTTTTGTAATTCAGCAATCTTATCAGACACAGGTGCAAAGCCACCACAGCCAACCAGCTGTCCTTCGTCTTCCAGAACAAAGTAAGCTGCTCTCTCTTGCTGTTGATAGTAGTCGGCCAAATGATCTAGATGAGAATCAAAGTAGACAGTTCCAGGTTTGTCAAGTCCGAATTCTTCTAGGCTAGCTCGAATGAGTTGTGCTACAGCTGGATTATCTCTTACTTCCATTGGCCGTAAGTTCATCATTTGCCCTCCGATAGGATGTATCGACTAATTAAACAATACCTTGTGCAATCATAGCATTGGCTACGTTTTCGAAGGCAGCGATATTTGCTCCTGCAAGGTAGTCAGTACCAAGACCATATGTTTCAGCAGTTGTTTTAGCTGTGTTAAAGATGTTGGTCATGATGTCTTTGAGGCGTCCATCAACTTCTTCACGAGTCCATGAAAGGCGAAGGCTGTTTTGGCTCATTTCAAGCGCTGATACAGCTACACCACCAGCGTTGGCAGCTTTGGCAGGTCCGTAAAGGATTCCGTTTTCTTTGTAGACTTTAATCGCATCAAGGTCACTAGGCATGTTAGCACCTTCTGATACGCAGATAACTCCTTGAGCAACCAAACGTTTAGCTGCTTCGCCGTTGATTTCGTTTTGGGTCGCACATGGAAGAGCGATGTCGTAGTTTCCAGCGTAAGTCCATACAGAACCTTCATGGTAAGTAGCAGTTGCTTTCTCAGCTGCGTACTCAGTCAAACGAGCACGGCGTTTTTCTTTAACATCAACCAAAAGATCGAAGTCAATACCATTTTCGTCGATGACATAACCGTTTGAGTCAGATACAGAGATAACAGTAGCGCCGAGTTCAGTCGCTTTTTGAAGAGCGTATTGAGCTACGTTACCAGAACCTGAAATAACCACTTTCTTACCAGCAAAACTGTTACCATTAGCTTTGAGCATTTCTTCAGTATAGTAAACCAAACCATAACCAGTTGCTTCTGGACGAATCAAGCTACCACCAAATCCAAGAGGTTTACCAGTCAAGACACCCGCATCAAATTGGTTAAGACGTTTGTATTGTCCGTAAAGGTAACCAATTTCACGTCCACCAACACCGATATCACCAGCAGGTACGTCAAGAGATGGTCCGATGTATTTTTGCAATTCTGTCATAAAGCTTTGGCAGAAGCGCATCACTTCAGCGTCAGTCTTTCCTTTAGGATCGAAGTCTGATCCCCCTTTACCTCCACCGATTGGAAGTCCAGTCAAGACGTTTTTAAAGATTTGTTCGAAGCCGAGGAATTTCAAGATCCCTTGGTTTACAGTTGGGTGGAAACGAAGTCCGCCTTTATATGGTCCAACAGCTGAGTTGAATTGAACACGGTAACCACGGTTGACTTGGACTTTTCCATCACGGTCCACCCAAGGAACACGGAAAGAAATCACGCGCTCAGGCTCAGTGATACGTGCCAAGATGTTTTCTTCGATATACTCAGGGTGTTTTTCAAATACAGGTTCCAAAGTGCTGAAGAATTCTTCAACCGCCTGGAGAAATTCAGCCTCATGCCCGTTACGAGCTTTCACAGTTGCAAACACGCTTTGGATATAGTCTTTAGCAGATGTCATATCGTTCTCCTTTTTGTTGTTATATTTTATTACATGAGCCATTATAGCAGAATTTTTTTTGAGTGTAAAGAAAAAAACAGAAATTTTCTAAAAATTCTTTCAATTTACAAAACCGAACGTTTTATATAGA
This sequence comes from Streptococcus oralis, assembly GCF_001579025.1. Classification (GTDB taxonomy): domain Bacteria; phylum Bacillota; class Bacilli; order Lactobacillales; family Streptococcaceae; genus Streptococcus; species Streptococcus oralis_X. The sequence goes on along the minus strand of NZ_KQ970235.1, from coordinate 964,541 downwards.
AATTAGTTTCTCAAAGAGAAAATCTTAAAGTATGGTATAATATTAGAAATAAAAGGAATCTGGAGGATCAGAATCATGGTATCAACGAAAACACAAATAGCTGGATTTGCGTTTGACAATTGCTTGATGAATGCAGCGGGTGTGGCTTGTATGACGATAGAAGAGCTTGAAGGGGTCAAAAACTCAGCGGCAGGTACTTTTGTTACGAAGACTGCGACCTTGGACTTTCGTCAGGGAAATCCTGAACCACGCTACCAGGATGTTCCACTTGGTTCTATCAACTCCATGGGCTTACCAAATAATGGCTTAGACTACTATCTGAACTATCTTTTGGACTTGCAGGAAAAAGAGCCAAACCGAACTTTCTTTCTATCTTTAGTTGGCATGTCTCCAGAAGAAACACATACCATCTTGAAAAAAGTTCAAGAGAGTGAATTCAAAGGACTGACAGAGCTTAATCTCTCTTGTCCAAATGTTCCAGGGAAACCTCAGATTGCCTATGATTTTGAGACAACAGACCGTATCTTGGCCGAAGTATTTGCCTATTTTACCAAACCTCTTGGAATCAAGCTCCCACCTTATTTTGATATTGTGCACTTTGACCAAGCAGCAGCTATTTTCAACAAGTACCCACTCAAGTTTGTCAACTGTGTCAACTCTATCGGAAATGGCCTTTATATTGAAGATGAGTCGGTCGTTATTCGTCCTAAAAATGGTTTCGGTGGCATTGGTGGAGAGTATATCAAACCAACCGCTCTAGCGAATGTACATGCCTTCTACCAACGTCTCAATCCGCAAATCCAAATCATCGGAACGGGTGGCGTTCTGACGGGGCGTGATGCCTTTGAACACATCCTCTGCGGTGCTAGCATGGTGCAAGTAGGGACCACCCTACACAAAGAAGGTGTCGGTGCTTTTGAGCGCATTACCAATGAACTAAAAGCAATCATGACGGAAAAAGGGTACGAGAGACTAGAAGATTTCCGTGGGAAATTGCGCTATATTGATTAAGTTTAATAAAAAATCAGAAGAAAGGAGAGAAGATGCTAGCCATAGAAGAGAGTCAAAAGGTATCTCTATCAAATTTATCTAGTCTGAATCTATTTACAGGGACAGATCAGGGCCAGTTTGAAGTTATGAAGAGTCAAGTGTTGAAACAGATTGGTTATGATCCAGCTGATCTCAATTTTGCTTACTTTGATATGAAAGAAGTAGCTTATAAAGACTTAGAGTTGGAGCTGGTTAGTCTCCCTTTCTTTGCGGATGAGAAAATCGTGATATTAGACCATTTTGTCGATATTACAACAGCCAAGAAACGTTTTTTAACAGATGATGAGCTCAAGTCGTTTGAGGCATACCTTGATAACCCTTCGCCAACAACCAAGTTGTTGATTTTTGCTGAAGGAAAGTTAGATAGTAAAAGACGGCTGGTCAAATTGCTCAAACGAGATGCGACTGTCTTTGATGCTATTGAACCCAAGGAACTAGAACTCCGCCAGTATTTCCAAAAATGGAGTCAGACACAAGGTCTGCAGTTTGCAGAAAAGTCTTTTGAAAATCTACTTCTCAAATCTGGTTTTCAATTTAGTGAAATCCAGAAAAACCTCCTTTTTTTACAGTCTTATAAATCAGACGGCGTGATTGAGGAGAAGGACATTGTCGAGGCTATACCAAAGACTCTGCAGGACAATATTTTTGATTTGACTCAGTTTATTTTAGCTAAGAAGATTGACCTGGCCCGTGACCTGGTTAGAGACTTGACCTTGCAAGGGGAGGATGAGATCAAGCTCATAGCTGTCATGTTAGGACAGTTTCGTACCTTTACCCAAGTGAAGATTTTATCAGAGACTGGTCAGACGGAATCGCAGATTGCAACCAGTCTGGGAACTTATTTGGGGCGAAATCCTAATCCTTATCAAATCAAGTTTGCACTGAGAGATTCGAGAGGGATTTCCTTGCACTTTCTCAAACGAGCGATTTCTTATTTGATTGAAACAGACTACCAGATTAAGACAGGTGTCTATGAAAAGGGGTACCTGTTTGAAAAGGCACTTTTGCAGATTGCGGCAGAGGCAAATTGAGCAAAAAACTTGAAAAAAGAGGATGATTGCGTTATCATTTTCATATAGAAAGAAAAAGAGGTATTACAGATGGCTATTATCTTACCAGACCTTCCATACGCATACGACGCTTTGGAACCATACATCGATGCAGAAACAATGCACTTGCACCATGACAAACACCATCAAACTTATGTCAACAATGCCAATGCAGCTCTTGAAAAACACCCTGAAATTGGTGAAGACCTTGAAGCTTTGCTTGCTGATGTAGACTCTATCCCAGCTGATATCCGTCAAGCACTTATCAATAATGGTGGTGGACACTTGAACCACGCTCTTTTCTGGGAATTGATGACTCCTGAAAAAACTGCTCCATCAGCAGAACTTGCAGCAGCAATCGACGCAACATTTGGTTCATTTGAAGAATTCCAAGCAGCCTTTACAGCAGCAGCTACAACTCGCTTTGGTTCTGGATGGGCTTGGTTGGTTGTCAACAAAGAAGGGAAGCTTGAAGTGACTTCAACAGCAAACCAAGACACCCCAATCTCAGATGGTAAAAAACCAATCTTGGGCTTGGACGTTTGGGAACATGCTTACTACGTGAAATACCGCAACGTGCGTCCTGACTACATCAAAGCTTTTTTCTCAGTGATTAACTGGAACAAGGTAGACGAGCTTTACGCAGCAGCTAAATAATAAAATCTGGAGGGAAGAATTGTTCTTCTCTTTTTAAGGTTATAAAGCAGAAGTCTGACAGAATCGTCAGACTTTTTTCATTTTCAGGATATTCGTGCCAACTTGTAGAAAATATGGTAAAATAGAGTGTTAAGTAATCGTGGAAAAGGAAGACTATGCGTAAAGAAATTGCACCTGAATTATACAACTATAACAAGTTTCCTGGCCCAGAATTTCATGTAAATGGGGATAAGGTTGAGACTGAAGAGATCGCTTTTACCTTGGTTGAAAATATCAAGGATGCTTTCGATGTGACAGTCTTTAATCAACGCTTTTCAGAAGTGTTGACCAAGTTTGATTATGTCGTGGGGGACTGGAGTAATGAACAGCTCCGCCTACGTGGTTTTTACAAAGACGATCGAACAGAGGAAAAAATTGAAAAAATCAGTCGTTTACAGGACTATCTTTTGGAGTACTGTAGTTATGGTTGTGCCTATTTTGTTCTAGAAAATCAAGCACCTAAGCGTGCGTCATTTGACAAGAAAATGCGTAAAAAGGATGAGGAAAACCTTCCTAGAAGAGGAAAGAAACCTTCGCAAAATAAGAGAAAACCAAATACGGATAAGCGAAATAGACGTCGTCATAAGGACCAAAAGTCTCAGAAAGAGGACAAGGGACAGCGCCATTTTGTCATTCGTCAGAAATAGATAGAGAATAAGGAGAAGAGATGAAACCTTCTATTTATAGTTTAACACGTCAAACAATGCAAGAATGGGTATTAGAACAAGGGGAAAAGAAATTCCGTGCAGATCAAATCTGGGAATGGCTCTACCGTAAACGTGTGCAGTCATTTGAAGAAATGACCAACCTTTCCAAGGATTTGATTGCTAAGCTCAATGACCAGTTTGTCGTAAATCCTTTGAAACAACGGATTGTACAAGAGTCAGCTGACGGTACTGTTAAGTATCTTTTCGAGTTGCCAGATGGCATGTTGATTGAGACAGTACTCATGCGTCAACACTACGGTTTGTCAGTCTGTGTGACCACTCAGGTCGGTTGTAATATCGGTTGTACCTTCTGTGCGTCAGGCTTGATTAAGAAGCAACGTGATCTTAATAATGGGGAAATCGTAGCGCAGATTATGCTGGTTCAGAAATACTTTGATGAACGTGGTCAGGATGAACGTGTCAGCCATATCGTTGTTATGGGAATTGGTGAACCATTTGATAACTACAACAATGTGTTGAATTTTGTCCGTACCATCAATGATGACAAGGGAATGGCTATCGGTGCTCGCCACATCACTGTTTCAACCTCAGGTTTGGCCCATAAAATTCGTGACTTTGCTAATGAAGGCGTACAGGTCAATCTGGCTGTGTCTCTTCACGCACCCAATAATGAATTGCGCTCAAGCATCATGAAGATTAACCGTGCCTTTCCGATTGAAAAGCTCTTTGCAGCTATTGAGTACTATATCGAAAAAACTAATCGTCGTGTAACTTTTGAATACATCATGCTCAATGAAGTCAACGACGGTGTTGAACAAGCCTTGGAGTTGGCTGAATTGCTCAAGAACATCAAGAAATTGTCTTATGTAAACTTGATTCCTTATAACCCTGTTAGTGAGCATGACCAATATAGCCGTAGTCCTAAAGAGCGTGTGATGGCCTTCTACGATACCCTCAAGAAAAAAGGGGTCAACTGTGTTGTCCGTCAAGAGCATGGTACAGATATTGATGCAGCTTGTGGACAATTACGCTCTAATACAATGAAACGTGATCGCCAGAAGGCAGTCGCAGCGGTAAATCCATAAAATGACTAAAAAAAGAGAATTAATCTTAAGATTGGGAGTGGCTGTTTACAGTCTATGCATTGTCTGTTTTTGTTTTACTCCCCAGCCTCAACTTCCTACAGGAGTGGAAACTCCAGGTATTCAAACTTTTGGACGCCTGGTTTTTCTTTTAACTCCCTTAAACTCCCTTTGGAATCTAGGTGAAGTAACCAGTTTGGGACAAGTTATTTGGATCTTTTTGCAGAACATTTTAAATGTCTTCTTGCTATTTCCTTTGGTTTTTCAACTGATCTATCTCTGTCCAAACTTGCGGCAAACGAAAAAAATCATCCTTCTCAGTTTTCTTCTGAGTCTAGGAATCGAGTGTACACAACTAGTTTTAGATTTTTTATTCGACTTTAATCGCGTCTTTGAGATTGATGATTTGTGGACCAATACCTTGGGAGGCTATCTGGCTTGGCTCCTCTATAAAGGACTGCATAAAAATAAGATAAGGAATTAGAATGAGTATTTTAGAAGTTAAAAATTTAAGTCACGGTTTTGGTGACCGTGCAATTTTTGAAGATGTGTCTTTCCGTCTCCTCAAGGGTGAGCATATCGGCTTAGTCGGTGCCAATGGTGAAGGAAAATCAACCTTTATGAGCATCGTGACAGGTAAGATGTTGCCAGATGAAGGGAAGGTGGAGTGGTCCAAATATGTGACTGCTGGCTATCTGGATCAGCACGCTGTGCTAAAGGAAGGTCAAACCGTGCGTGATGTCTTGCGTACAGCCTTTGATGAGCTATTTAAAGCAGAAGCTCGTATCAATGACCTCTATATGGAAATGGCAGAAGACGGAGCAGATATTGACGCGCTAATGGAAGAAGTTGGCGAACTCCAAGACCGTTTGGAGAGTCGAGATTTCTATACCTTGGATGCTAAGATTGATGAAGTAGCGCGTGCTCTCGGTGTCATGGACTTTGGCATGGATACGGATGTAACTGCCTTATCAGGTGGACAAAGAACCAAGGTGCTTTTGGCTAAACTCCTCCTCGAAAAGCCTGATATCTTGTTGCTGGACGAGCCAACCAACTACTTGGATGCTGAACACATTGACTGGCTCAAGCGTTATCTACAAAACTATGAGAATGCCTTTGTCCTTATTTCGCATGATATTCCTTTCCTCAACGACGTAATCAATATCGTCTATTATGTTGAAAATCAACAGTTGACGCGTTACTCTGGTGACTACTACCAGTTCCAAGAAGTTTATGCTATGAAGAAATCTCAACTGGAAGCAGCCTATGAGCGTCAACAGAAAGAGATAGCGGACCTCAAGGATTTCGTAGCCCGCAATAAAGCCCGTGTTGCAACACGAAACATGGCCATGTCCCGTCAAAAGAAACTCGACAAGATGGACATCATCGAACTTCAAAGTGAGAAACCAAAGCCATCCTTTGATTTCAAACCAGCTCGTACACCTGGGCGCTTTATCTTCCAAGCCAAGGACTTGCAGATTGGTTATGACCGTCCACTTACTAAACCCTTAAACCTAACCTTTGAACGCAATCAAAAGGTTGCAATTATTGGGGCCAATGGTATTGGGAAAACAACCCTCTTGAAGTCTCTCTTGGGCATTATTCCGCCAATCGCTGGAGAAGTCGAACGTGGCGACTACCTAGAACTTGGCTACTTTGAGCAAGAAGTAGAAGGTGGCAATCGTCAAACCCCTCTTGAAGCTGTCTGGAATGCCT
>NZ_KQ970235.1:956416-958151 GCF_001579025.1 Streptococcus oralis | reverse complement strand
AGAAGTTCGTGCAGCCCTTGCTCGTTGTGGTTTGACAACTAAGCATATCGAAAGCCAGATTCAGGTCTTATCAGGTGGTGAACAAGCCAAGGTGCGTTTCTGTCTCTTGATGAACCGTGAAAACAACGTCTTAGTGCTGGACGAGCCGACCAACCACTTGGATGTGGATGCCAAGGAAGAACTCAAACGCGCTCTCAAAGAATACAAGGGTTCTATCCTTATGGTTTGCCACGAACCAGACTTTTATGAAGGCTGGATGGACCAAATCTGGGACTTTAACAAGCTAACTTAAAAGCACTAAAAAGGCCAAGTCGAAATGACTTGGCTTTTTTGACTAGTAATTTAAAAAGCTTTCAATTTCAGATTTCTCAATTTCTTTACCGTAGTGGCAAATCGGACAAGAAACGAAGTAACTTTTACCATAAGGGAAAAGTGGAATCCAGTAGAGGGTGAATTTGCGCCCAGTTTCTATGATCTCCCAAGTGTCGACATTGTTACAGTGACCACATTCGATCGCAGTTTGCGTATGTCCCAAATCTTTTTGATAACCTTTAGAACCCCAAAATAAAATCATGTCATCGTCTCCTTATCTGTTGATGGCTTATTTTTTGCTGAAGTCGTAGTCTTTCACCACTTCAATACTATCAATGGTGATAGCAGACGTTGGTTTGTCTTTCTCATCTTTTTCAGCTTTGGCAATCTTGTCAACAACATCCATGCCATCGATGACTTGACCAAAGACAGGGTGTTTGCCGTCTAGACTTGGATTTCCACCTTCTTTATAGGCTTCGATGATTTTCTTTGGATACTTGCTTGTAGGGAGTTTAGCTGAAATATCTGTTGAATTTTGGTTGATGAAGAACTGGCTACCGTTGGTGTTTGGTTGACCAGTGTTAGCCATAGCAAGGGCTCCTCGGATATTGTATAGGTAAGGAGAGATTTCATTTTTGAAACCAGTTCCCTTGTCCTTTGTTTTATCCTTATCATGCCAGATAGATTGGCCCCCTGTACCATCTCCCTTAGGATCTCCAGTTTGGACCATAAAGCCATCGATGACACGGTGGAAGGTGATGCCGTTATAATAGCCTTCCTTAGCGTGAGTAAGGAAGTTTTCAACTGCTAGTGGTGCTAGTTTTGGAAAGAGTTTGATACGGATATCGCCTTGATTTGTGTGTAAAATGACCTCGGCTTCGTCTTCAGCAACTTCCTTAGAAAGTTGAGGGAAGTTGGCATTGTCATTGGTCAATGCGTCATTCAAATCTTTGGCAGCCTGAGCAGCTGCTTTTGAGCTTTCTTCAGCAGAGATACTTGAGTCGACATATTCATCACCACGGAGACCACGTTGGATACTAGTACATCCAGCAAGGGCTACCGTTGATAGTAAAAGAAGGGTTGCTAGTTTTTTCATTGTTAACCTCTCAAAAATTCATTTCTACCATTGTACCTTAAAAGGAGCTTGATTTCAAATGTAAAAGATTTTACTAAAAATTTCTAGTAGTTAAAAAAATTAAAACTCTGTCAAGTTTTTTTCTTGACACTTGTCAGAAATCTGCTATAATAGAACATGTGCTAAATAGCTCAGCTATTTCACCGAAATAAAAAAATAAGAAAAGAGACATTAAAAAATGGCAGTTAAAATCCGTTTGACTCGTATGGGTTCTAAGAAAAAACCTTTTTACCGTATCAACGTAGCAGACTCACGTTCACCACGTGACGGACGTTTCATCGAAACAGT
>NZ_KQ970235.1:947145-956351 GCF_001579025.1 Streptococcus oralis | reverse complement strand
CATGGTTGGCTGATGGAGCTCAGCCTTCAGATACAGTTCGCAACATCCTTTCAAAAGAAGGCGTATTGAAAAAATTCCACGATTCTAAATTCTCAAAATAAGTTTAAAGTAGGTTGACAGATGGATACGATTGAAAATCTCATTATTGCGATTGTGAAACCTTTGATTTCACAACCTGATGCCTTAACTATCAAGATTGAAGACACACCAGAGTTTTTGGAGTATCACTTGGATCTTGACCAAAGCGATGTCGGTCGTGTTATCGGTCGTAAGGGTCGCACTATCTCAGCGATAAGAACGATTGTCTACTCTGTCCCAACTGAAGACAAAAAAGTAAGAATCGTTATCGATGAAAAATAAAGAAAGCGGGACGGATGTCTCGCTTTTTTGTGAGGAGGAGAAGATGAAGGATTTAACGTTTAGACAATTACAAGATTACTTACTCGAACTTTACCAGCAATCTCGAACTGAGGAAGGTCTCTTTATCAAGCTAGTGGAGGAAGTCGGAGAAGTAGCCGAGGTCTTGAATGGGCGCTCTGGTCGAAAAGAGGGTGTCCAGGACTCAAATGAGGAACTAGCCAAAGAACTGGCAGATATTATTCACTACACTGTCGCAATTGCGGCTATCAACGACATTGACCTAACCAAAACCATCTTTGACAAAGATAAGAAGGCTGCCATTAAGTATCAGCACAAACAAGATTTGGAAGGATTTTTGGATAACTTCCAAGAGAACTAGGAGTAATCTCTTTTCACTAATATGAAAGGTTTCTCCTAGCTTACGCTAGCTTGCATAGAGAAAGCAATGAAACTGGCAATTTATATTATCAAAGTAAGGAATCTCTAAGAGGCAGACAAGTTAGAACTTGTGAGAAAAGAACGAGAAAAGCAGATCAGACTGGCTGACTCCTTTATAGGCAATGAAAAAGAATTTATCATCTTGAAAGAGTGATAGTGGGAATAAAATACTAATCCTAGAAATAGCATCTAGGATTTTACTATGCTAAAATGGAAAGACAGTCTCAAAATTTCTAGTTGATTTATCTTGAGAATAGCTACTTTTAAAGGGAGTAACAATCTATGAACGAGAAAACAAAAGCATACTTAGCGGCCTTATCCTTTTCAGCCATCATTGGTTTTTCTTTTTTATTTACTAAGATTGCTTTGGGCTATGCCAGTCCACTTACAAACTTGGCACATCGCTATACAATCGCTGCTTTGGTATTGGTCATCCTTCATCAAACAAAACTTATCAATGTGAGTTTGAGTAGAAAAGATATTCTTTCTATTCTGCCTATGAGTCTTTTCTATCCACTCCTCTTCTTTATTTTTCAATCCTTTGCTTTACAGTATATATCGTCTTCTGAAGCGGGAATTTTACAAGCGCTTGTCCCGATTTTTACTCTCCTTTTGGCATCGGTCTTTCTCAAGGAAAAGACAAGTTTGCTGCAAAAGTTCTTTTTAATTTTATCCGTAGCAGGAGTAGTTTTCATCTTCCTTAGTAAAGGAGCAAACTTTAGCACTGAAACTGCTAGCTTGGGCTTTCTCTTGATGTTGGGATCTGTTCTCGCCAATGCGATAAACAATATCCTCAGCAAGGCTAAAGGAGGTCGCTATCGGGCTATGGATATGACAGTTGTTGTGATATTTGTTGGCTTCGTCACCTTTAATACGTTGAGTCTGACCTCTCACTATCTAGAGGGGAACATATTAGCCTATGTAGAACCGCTTGGACAGGTACCCTATCTGCTTTCCATCCTCTATTTGGGAATTTTAGCCTCTATAGTTACTGGTAGTCTCTCTATCTATGCTATCGTTCGCCTCGGCGCATCAACCGTCAGTGTCTTTGGTAATCTTGGAACAGTTTTGACCATTCTAGCCGGAGCCCTTATCCTCCACGAACCGATTTATAGCTACCATATGATAGGAGCAACTTTGATTATTGCTGGAATTTTAGGTATGAATCTGATGAGAAAAAAGTAAAGATTGCGTAGCAGTCTTTTTCTTTATCCAAATGATGCAGAAAATTCAAAATTTTTAATGAAATTAAGTTTAAAAAACGATGATTTTAATATAGCGTGTTAAAATAGATAAAAAGAATGATATTAGGATAAAGAGGAGCGAATGTAGAAATGAAGCAAAATGATATAGCTGAAGCTATTGCTTTTTATAATAGAGAATCTGAGGTGTTGGAACGTCACCTTATAGCGGTCGTAGATTGTGATTTGGTTGTTTATCATCGTCCTGGAAGCGCAAGTAAAGGGCATATTATTTTTTATCATGGAGCTTGTGGACGTAGTCAGATGTGGGCCCACCAGTATGATGCCTTTGAGGGATTTGACCTTTACTTTGTAAATGTTAGAGGGCAGGGTGAATCACCTATGAAAGTTGGGCTACCCGATTTAGAAGGCGCTATTCAAGATGTAGATGCCATTTTGTCCTATTTTAAGCTGGATAAGGTGATATTGGTTGGTCATTCTTGGGGAGGAAATCCACTTCAAGAGTATACCTATCGCCATCCAGAAAGAGTCCTAGCCTTGGTCATGGTAGATAGTTGGGGACAGCATCGATACTTATCAGAGAAAGAAAGAGGTCGAATCAAATATAGTTCTCTTATGTACAAAACGATTCCTTGGAAGGTGATTGCTGATAAGAACTCAAAAATGTGTACTGATAACCCTATCACAAGAGAATTAGTTAAGACTGCCATTATAGAAACTGGGAGAGATGTTTTCTTGAATCTTGGAATCACAGGTTTCTTGGCAGTTCATGAGATAGAAGGATATAAAGGAAATCCTCCCATGCTATTAGTAAGAGGCGAAAATGATTTTCCCAAACACCTAAAAATAATCTATGATGGTATCATTGCTCTAAATCCCAATGCGCGTCAAGTAACGATTTCAGACAGTAAACACCAACCGATGAATGACCACCCTAAAGAGTTTAATCAGATAGTTGGTGATTTTTTTGAAGAAGTAGTAGCCTTGTAAGTTAGAACCTATCCAACTTGTGAAAATCCCTGGAACGTGATAAAATAAAGGATAAGGGTTTTTAATAAATCATTGTTATAGAATGAGTGGATTTCTTTATGAAACGGTTTGAAGTAACTACAAAAATTGGCAGTCTCTTTGTTACTTATAAAAAGAAAAAGAAAGTGCTTGTTTGTTTAAATGGCGCAGGTTTGCTACCAAGTTATGAAAATTTTTCACTTATACTTGAAAAACTTCCTTCAACAATTGGTTATTTGACAATTGATTTTCCAAACACAGGTAGGAGTCCGATTCATGACCAATCTGGAAAAAATCTGGACAATCTTGTAGACGCGGTTTATGAAGTACTTGAAGAATTGGCAATTTCTGAATATATACTTTGTGTACATAGTTTGAGTGGAATTTTGGCTTGCAAATTGATGAGCAAATCAATTAAGTGTCAGGCTTTAGTAGCAATTGAACCAACAACTAAAAAAGTAATGTTTTCTGATTTTTCAGAAAATCCTTATCCAGAAATGGAAGAGCAGATGAGACTGATTGAAGAGTGTGGCCCCGAAGTTTATTTTAAGAACATAACTCAAGCAGCATTTAGCTCTGAAACTAATGAAGAAATCTGGGATTTAGTGCAAGAAAAAGATTCAGAGTTGGAAAGACAAGTTCCAGAATTTCATATATATTGTGAGATTACTGAGAAAGATTTTGAGAATGTATCTATAGAAGCTCATATTCCCGTTTTTATTTTTTGTCAGGCTTATAGAGAAAAAGAGTATAGAGAATCAGAGTATTGGACTTCCAATACTAAGCTCATTTTAGGAGGGAATCACCATTATTTACAATGGTCAGAATCAGAAAAAATTGCAGCCATCATTCGAGAATTGTCAGAATAAGATGGAAAGAAGGAGAGTACAGGAGACAAGATGAACTACTTTAATGTTGGAAAAATCGTCAATACGCAGGGTCTGCAGGGTGAGATGCGAGTCTTGTCTGTGACGGATTTTGCTGAGGAACGGTTTAAAAAAGGGGCAGAGCTGGCTTTATTTGATGAAAAAGATCAGTTTATCCAAACAGTGACCATTGCTAGCCACCGTAAGCATAAGAATTTTGACATTATCAAATTCAAAGATATGTACCATATCAATGCGATTGAGAAGTACAAGGGTTATAGCCTCAAGGTTGCTGAGGAAGATTTGAACGATTTAGATGATGGTGAATTCTACTATCACGAGATTATCGGTTTGGAAGTTTACGAGGGTGATAACTTGATTGGAACCATCAAGGAAATCCTACAACCAGGTGCCAACGATGTCTGGGTGGTCAAACGAAAAGGTAAGCGTGATCTGCTTTTACCTTACATTCCGCCAGTAGTTCTCAATGTTGATATTCCAAACAAGCGGGTCGAAGTGGAAATCTTAGAAGGACTAGATGATGAAGATTGATATTTTAACCCTCTTTCCTGAGATGTTTTCTCCGCTGGAGCACTCGATTGTTGGAAAGGCTCGAGAAAAAGGGCTCTTGGATATCCAGTACCATAATTTCAGAGAATACGCTGAAAAAGCCCGTCATGTTGACGATGAGCCCTACGGAGGCGGTCAGGGGATGTTGCTCCGAGCCCAACCCATTTTCGATGCCTTTGATGCTATTGAAAAGAAAAATCCCCGTGTCATTCTTCTTGATCCTGCTGGAAAACAGTTCGATCAAGCTTACGCTGAGGATTTGGCTCAGGAAGAGGAACTAATCTTTATCTGTGGTCACTATGAAGGGTATGACGAGCGTATCAAGACCTTGGTAACCGATGAAATTTCCCTAGGAGACTATGTTTTGACTGGAGGAGAATTGGCGGCCATGACCATGATTGATGCGACCGTGCGCTTGATACCAGAAGTGATTGGTAAGGAGTCTAGCCACCAAGATGATAGCTTCTCTTCGGGACTTCTTGAATATCCTCAGTACACTCGCCCTTATGACTATAGAGGCATGGTCGTGCCAGATGTGCTCATGAGTGGGCACCATGAAAAGATTCGCCAGTGGCGGCTCTATGAGAGTCTAAAGAAAACCTACGAGCGCAGACCTGACCTGCTAGAAAACTATCAACTGACAGCCGAAGAAGAAAAGATGCTGGCTGAAATCAAAGAAAACAAAGAATAAAGGAGAACCTTATGCAAGTAATCAAACGTAATGGAGAAATTGCTGAATTTGATCCAGATAAAATTTACCAAGCTGTCCTAAAAGCAGCTCAAACAGTTTATGTTTTGACCGATGACCTGCGTCAAAACCTAGCGCAAGTTACTAAAAAAGTCGTTTTGGACTTGGAAGAAGCAAAAGTAGAACGTGCCACTATCAGCATGATCCAATCAATGGTTGAGCACCGCTTACTTGGAGCTGGTTACATCACAATTGCAGAACACTATATCTCTTATCGTTTGCAACGCGATTTGGAGAGAAGTGGTTATGGCGACCATATCGCCGTTCATCTTCATTTTGAACAAATCCGTTAAGAAAAAGAGTGGGATGCAAAGAACATCTCACTCTTTCTTAAATAGACTTTTCTGAGCTTTTTGTACAGTTGAGGGAACGAAACGAAGTCGCTTAATGTCACTGATACGAATGATTCGGGTCACGTTTTTTGAAAAATTTTTGATGATAATTTGTCGGCGATTAGCATCGTGTTTAACAATATCACCCGTAAAACTTGTCTCAGCAAGTATGACATGAACAGCCGTCTTTTTCTGGATGGCTTGTTCAATCATAGCAGTGAGGGAGTTATCCTCAATTTGAGGATGATCATCATTCCCATTGAGAAAACCATGTAGTTTATCTAGAACTAGTTTGAATGTCTGTCTCATAGAATCCTCCCTTCTTATATATCCACATTATATAAAATTTTCCTAAAAACCACAAGATTTTTACGAATAGACTATAGAAAGCATATCACATAAAGGAGTTAAAATGGCAGAATTTACATTTGAAATCGAAGAACACTTGCTCACCTTGTCTGAAAATGACAAAGGATGGACAAAAGAACTAAATCGCGTTAGCTTTAATGGAGCACCAGCAAAGTTTGATATTCGTTCTTGGAGTCCTGACCATACTAAAATGGGCAAAGGAATCACGCTTTCCAATGAAGAATTTCAGGTAATGGTCGATGCCTTTAAAGAGGGACAATAAAAAGAATCTTGAGTGCAACTCAAGATCCTTTTTTAGGTACACAATATAGTCACAGAGAGAAGTCTTAGACAATTGAATGAAAGTCTCTCTGTACTCTTCAGGGGTGATTGGATTATCTTTACGAATCCAGACTTCAATGAAAGAGATTGCCATGGTCGTAATGATATAAGCGATGTCCTCTTTATTAAAATTATATTTCAGTTGGTAATTGACATTCTTGAGGACCCATTCAGAGTATGTTCCACGAAGAAATTCCTTCCAACATGGGTCGACTTGTGTGGTATACAAGGTGTTAACAACTTCCCTTTTTTCGTATATGAGAGGAAGTATATGGTCTGCTAAAAAGCTGATAGGATCTCCATCATTGCTAGGGCAGTACTTATTAAAGACGTTAAAAATGTGCTGATTGGTCTCTTCGTGAATGTATTCGATAATATCTTCAAAGTTGTTAAAATGCTTTTGATAAATCGCTTGTCGTGAAATACCAGCTTCAGCAGCAATTTCAGTCATTGTAAAGGAACTACGCTGAGGATTTTTCTTAGCTAGTGTGATGAGAGCTCTAATGATTAGCTCACGAGTATTCTTTGCCATAGAATTACCTTTCTACTTATAATTATTTACAGTTATTTTTGAATGAAGAAAAATCAAAATGTTCAAGTTAATATAAATAATCAATGAACATAAAATTTTCTGAATCTTTTAGGTAGCTCTATTGTATCACAATTAATTTATAAAATATAGCAATATCATTGAAAATGCGTTTTCTGAAAAGTATACAATTATTAGCCTTTCAAAAACAATGGAAGCTTATTTGGTTTGAATCAATTAGAATACTTTTCTACTTTGCATATCGTGAAAAGCTGTAATTTGAAGGATAAAACGATTAATATTCATACCGGTATAAGAATAGTCAAGTAGCTAAATAGTGTACAGTTGATTCTTAGAATGGAAATAGTCCAGAACAATTGTTCTAGACTATTCTTTTATCTTAAAAAATATGGAAGGCTTTTCAATCTTTCGAGTAGGGGACGACTAATGAAACTAATGGCAATAATCTTACCAAGATCAGGGAGGATAAAGGGAAGGACACCGACAGCTAGTGCCTTATCGAATGGCATACCAGCAAGGAAGTGGAGGCTGAGAATTCCCCCGACAAAGACGAGGGAGTCACCCAAGAGGTTGGCTAGGAAAATGCGAATGTAGCCACTATTTTGATGGATGAGATAAGATGTAAGTCCAGCATAGACAAGATCGAACCAAAGATAGCCTGCGCTTGGGCCGACTAAAACGTGAAATCCTGCACCACCCCCTGCAAAGACAGGTAAACCAATGGCACCCAGCAGGAGATAGAGAGCTACAGATAGAACGGCTTCCCTGGGTCTAAAAACAGTAGCAATCAGACCAATTGCAAAGTTTTGCAAAGTAAAGGGTACAGGACCGATAGGGAGACTGATTTGTGCCAATACGGCGATGAGAGCAGCACCGATAGCAGGAATGGCATAGATATGAGCTTTTTTCAAAACTGTTAACCTCTTTTCAAAATTATAGTAACTATTATACTAATTCAGAAACAAAAGTCAACCTATTTTTGAAATCAAGGTAACAATTTTGTAACGGCCGATTTTGCAAGTAAAAAGAGACCTCAAGAGGTCTCTTGCGATAATTAGCGCATGGTCACAAATTCTTCTGAGGCGGTTGGGTGGATAGCTACTGTAGCATCAAAGTCCGCCTTGGTTGCTCCCATCTTGATGGCAACAGCGAATCCTTGAATCATCTCATCCACTCCGTAACCAAGTCCGTGAAGTCCAACAACTTTTTCGTCAGCACCGGCGGTGATGAGTTTGAATCGAGACTCTTGACGATGGCTTGTAACGGCTGAGTACATAGATGCAAAGCTTGACTTGTAGACTTTGATGTTATCTTGGCCGTATTCTTTGATGGCTTGATCCTCAGTTAAACCAACCGTTCCGATTGCTGGATGGGAGAAGACAACAGTAGGGATAGTCGTGTAGTCCATCTTGGCATTTGTTTTCCCGTTGAAGAGGCGTTCAGATAGGGTACGTCCTGCCTTGATGGCTACCGGGGTCAGTTCCTTCTCACCAGTAACATCTCCAAGAGCATAGATGCCATCTACAACTGTATTTTGGTATTCATCCACTTGGATAAATCCACGTTGGTTGAGTGTAACTCCAGCCTTTTCTAACTCCAGACCATCTACATTTGGACGGCGACCGGTAGCCCAGATAACTTGGCTGGCAGTGTGACTAGAACCGTCTTCGAAATGAATGGTAATACCTTGCTCCGTTTCTTCGAGCTTGACGGGTACCTTGTGTGTGTGCAAAGGTAGACCTGTTTTTTCCATTTCATTGACAAGTCCTTCAACGATGTAGCTGTCAAAACCACGCAAGGGACGATCACGACGGACAAACAAATCAGTTTTTACTCCTAGAGCGTGGAGAACACCTGCTAATTCAACAGCTATATAACCAGCTCCAAGAATCGCAACGGAGTCAGGAAGTCGCTCCCAAGCAAAGACATCGTCTGAGCTGCCACCGAGTTCAGCTCCAGGAATAGTTGGGATGCTTGGACGAGCCCCAGTCGCAATCACGATATGCTTGGCACGAATCAATTCACCATTAACGCTGACTGTGTGGGAATCAACGAAATGAGCACGACCTTCAATCAAATCGACCCCATTGCGCTTGAAACTTCCATCATAAGATGAGCGAGCACGGTCGATGTAGGCTTCACGGTTTTGACGAAGTTTAGCAAAATCAAATTGAACATCTGAACTTGTAAAACCATAGTCAGGGCCGTAGTGGTGGAAACTTTCAGCGATTTGAGCTCCATACCACATGATTTTCTTAGGAACACAGCCGATATTGACGCAGGTTCCACCTAATTTTTTCTCTTCGATAACAGCTGCTTTAGCACCGTGTTCGCCAGCGCGGTTCATAGTGGCAATGCCACCGCTCCCTCCGCCGATAGCGATGATATCATATTCTCTCATAGAAAACTCCTTATAGCTTTGATAGTCATATTCTATCGTTT
>NZ_KQ970235.1:939474-947020 GCF_001579025.1 Streptococcus oralis | reverse complement strand
GCTACGATAAAAAAATTAATAAAAACGCTTGCCAAATTTAAAAAGATATTGTATTATATATCTAGCACAATAATCCAATAAACGAATACCGAACGAAATAATGGTCCTGAATTGTCATTGTTTCCATCTGAACTGTCATTGTTTGGGCTTGGTATTTCTGATATAATGGTTTTTGTAAGGCGAAAGAATAAAGGAGCTTAAAAATGAAAAGAAATAAAAAGGCAAAAAAATGGCAATTATACACAGCGATTGGTGTTGCCAGTGCTATTGTTATCGGTGCTGCGGGGATTTTGATTTTTAGACAACCTTCCCAGTCAGCAGTCAAGGAGGAAACCTCTCATATCGTTACTGCTAAGGAAGGTTCTGTTGCTTCATCGGTTCTCTTGTCAGGTACGGTTACAGCAAAAAATGAACAATACGTTTATTTTGATGCTAGTAAGGGAGATTTAGATGAAATCCTTGTTTCGGTTGGTGACAAGGTCGAAGAAGGGCAAGCTTTGGTCAAATACAGCAGTGCAGATGCTCAAGCTGCCTATGATGCAGCCGATCGTGCAGTTGCAAAGGCAGACCGTCATATCGAGGAGTTAAACAAAGCTCGTGAGAATGCATCAGCTGCACCAGCTTCTCCACAAGTTCCAACAGAAGCTGGACTCCCAGAACAAGCGCAAGCAGCGACTTCTTCCGTATCCTCTATCGACTCTCAAATCAGTGATGCCAAGGATAACCGTGCAGATGCTGTGGCTCAGCTCAACAAGGCTCAAGCTCAGCTAGATGCTGCAACAGTCCTCAGTACACTAGAAGGGACTGTAGTTGAAGTTAATCGTAATGTTTCCAAATCGCCAACAGGTAATAGCCAAGTGGTGGTACATGTTGTAAGTAATGAAAACTTGCAGGTCAAAGGGGAGCTGTCTGAATACAACCTTGCTAACCTTTCTGTTGGGCAAGAAGTTACCTTTACTTCAAAGGTTTACCAAGATAAGAGCTGGACAGGTAAAATCAGCTATATTTCTGATTATCCTAAAAACAACGGAGAAGTAGCAAATGCAGCCCTTGGAGGGAATACTGGATCTAAGTATCCTTATACTGTTGATGTGACTAGCGATATCGGTGAGTTGAAACAAGGCTTCTCAGTCAGTGTTGAAGTCAAAAACAAAAGTAAAGCCATCCTTGTTCCTTTGACAAGTGTTGTTACCGAAAATGACAAAAACTATGTCTGGATCGTTGACGACCAGAAAAAAGTGAAGAAGGTAGAAGTTACTTTGGGGAATGCGGACGCAGACAACCAAGAAATTACTTCAGGTTTGACAGACGGTACCAAGGTCATCAGTAATCCAACATCTTCCTTGGAAGAAGGAAAAGAGGTGAAGGCTGATGAAGAAACTAATTAGTCTCAAAAATATCTGTAGAAGTTATCGAAATGGTGACCAGGAACTGCAGGTCCTTAAAAATATTAATCTAGAAGTTCATGAAGGTGAGTTTGTTGCTATTATGGGACCATCTGGTTCTGGTAAGTCTACATTGATGAATACCATAGGAATGTTGGATACACCAACCAGTGGAGAGTACTACCTTGGAGGGCAAGAAGTTGCAGGCCTTGGAGAGAAACAACTGGCCAAGGTCCGCAACCAGCAAATCGGCTTTGTCTTTCAGCAGTTCTTTCTCTTGTCCAAGCTCAATGCGCTTCAAAATGTCGAATTGCCCTTGATTTACGCTGGTGTTTCGGCTTCAAAGCGTCGGAAATTGGCGGAGGAATTTCTGGAAAAGGTTGAGCTGACGGAGCGCAGTCATCATTTGCCTTCCGAGTTATCAGGTGGTCAAAAGCAACGGGTAGCGATTGCACGTGCCTTGGTAAATAATCCCTCTATTATCCTAGCAGACGAACCTACAGGAGCCTTGGATACCAAGACGGGAAACCAGATCATGCAACTGTTGGTGGAGTTAAACAAGGAAGGGAAGACCATTATCATGGTCACGCATGAGCCTGAGATTGCAGCCTATGCCAAACGCCAGATTGTTATTCGTGATGGGATCATCTCGTCCGACAGTGCTCAGGTAGAAAAGGAGGAAAACTAAGATGCAGAATCTGAAATTTGCCTTTTCATCCATCATGGCCCACAAGATGCGTTCCTTCCTCACCATGATCGGGATTATCATCGGAGTTTCGTCTGTCGTCGTCATCATGGCTCTGGGAGACTCCATGTCTCGTCAGGTCAATAAAAACATGACCAAATCACAGAAGGATATCCATGTCTTTTTCTCTCCTATTAAAAGCAAGGACGGCTCCTTTACGCAGAAACAATCCGCTTTGACAGTCAGTGGGAAAGAAGAGGATGTTCATGTTGAACCACCAAAACCACTGGAGTCTTGGGTCAAGGAGGCTGCTAAACTTAAAGGAGTAGACAGTTACTATGTCACCAACTCGACTAACGTTACCCTATCTTATAAGGATAAGAAGGTTGAACGGGCGACTCTGACTGGTGGAAATAGCACCTACATGAACGCAGTTGAAAATGAGATCGTTGCTGGTAGAAGTCTAAGACCGCAAGACTACAAGGAATTTGCCAGTGTGATTTTGTTGGATGAAGAATTAGCCAAGAGTTTGTTTGATAGTCCAGAAGCTGCGGTTAATCAAGTCATCTCTGTCAATGAATTTAGTTACCGTGTGATTGGCGTTTATACTAGCAATGAAGCTAAAACTGCTAAAGCCTTTGGGATTGGTGGTCTTCCAATTACGACCAATATCTCTCTCGCAGCCAATTTTAATACTGATGAAATCTCGAACATCGTCTTTCGTGTCAATGATACTAGTCTAACGCAGACCTTGGGTCCAGAGTTGGCTCGAAAACTGACTGAGATTGCAGGTCTTCAGCAAGGAGAGTACCAAGTTGCGGATGCAACTGCCGCCTTCCAAGAGGTACAACAACTATTTGGTTTTATGACAACCATTATCAGTGCCATCGCAGGAATCTCTCTCTTTGTCGGGGGAACTGGTGTTATGAATATCATGCTGGTTTCGGTGACAGAACGCACGCGTGAGATTGGTCTGCGGAAAGCTCTCGGAGCTACTCGGGCTAATATCTTGGTACAGTTTTTGATTGAATCCATGATCTTAACCTTGCTAGGTGGTGTCATCGGTCTTGGGATTGCTGCTGGAATGACCATGTTAGCTGGAGTATTGCTTCAAAACATGATTGCAGGTATTGAAGTTGGGGTTTCCCTCCCAATCGCTCTCTTTAGCTTGGCTGTGTCAGCCAGTGTTGGGATGATCTTCGGAGTCTTACCAGCCAATAAAGCGTCTAAGCTCGATCCAATCGAAGCCCTTCGCTATGAGTAAGACATAGAACAGAAAAAACAAGATGGATATTTGTCTGTCTTGTTTTTGTATGGAATTTCCTATCGAAAATCACTAAAAATATGATATAATGAAGTGTTAGAAAAACAGGTTTCATTTGCCTGGAAAGGAAAAATTATGTCTGAAAAGAATTTTTATATTACAACACCGATTTACTATCCATCTGGTAAACTTCATATCGGTTCTGCCTACACAACCATCGCCTGTGATGTCCTAGCTCGCTACAAACGCCTCATGGGCTTCGATGTCTTTTATCTGACAGGTCTTGACGAGCATGGTCAGAAAATCCAGCAAAAAGCGGAAGAAGCTGGCATCACACCTCAAGCCTATGTTGATGGGATGGCAGTTGGTGTCAAAGAACTCTGGCAATTACTCGATATCTCATACGATAAATTTATCCGTACAACGGATGACTACCATGAAAAAGTAGTGGCTCAGGTCTTTGAACGCTTGCTTGCTCAAGATGATATCTACTTGGGTGAATACTCTGGTTGGTATTCAGTTTCAGATGAGGAATTCTTTACAGAAAGCCAGCTTGCGGAAGTTTTCCGTGATGAAGCTGGAAATGTGACGGGCGGTATCGCTCCATCAGGTCACGAAGTGGAGTGGGTTTCAGAAGAGTCTTATTTCCTTCGCCTCAGCAAATACCAAGATCGTTTGGTCGAATTTTTCAAATCTCACCCTGATTTCATCACTCCAGATGGTCGACTTAATGAAATGTTGCGTAACTTTATTGAGCCAGGTTTGGAAGACTTAGCGGTTTCTCGTACAACTTTTACCTGGGGTGTGCCAGTCCCATCAAATCCAAAACACGTTGTCTATGTTTGGATTGACGCTCTCCTTAACTATGCGACTGCTCTTGGTTATGGTCAAGACGATCATACTAACTTTGACAAGTTCTGGAACGGAACAGTCTTCCACATGGTCGGAAAAGATATTCTCCGTTTCCACTCCATCTACTGGCCAATCTTGCTCATGATGCTCGATATCAAGTTGCCTGAACGTTTGATTGCCCACGGATGGTTCGTCATGAAAGACGGCAAGATGTCTAAGTCTAAAGGGAATGTCGTTTACCCTGAAATGCTAGTAGAACGTTATGGACTGGATCCACTTCGTTACTACCTCATGCGTAGCCTTCCAGTTGGTTCAGATGGAACCTTCACTCCAGAAGACTATGTCGGCCGTATCAACTATGAATTGGCCAATGACCTTGGAAACCTCCTCAACCGAACAGTTTCCATGATTAACAAGTACTTTGATGGGCAAATCCCTGCCTACGTAGAGGGTGTAACAGACTTTGATAATGCACTTGCTCAAGTGGCAGAGCAATCAATCGCTGATTACCACACCTATATGGAAGCAGTTGACTACCCACGTGCGCTTGAAGCAGTCTGGACACTTATCTCACGTACCAACAAATACATCGATGAGACAGCCCCATGGATCTTGGCTAAGGATGAAGCCCTTCGTGACCAATTGGCAAGTGTTATGAGTCATTTGGCAGCCAGCCTTCGTGTTGTAGCTCACATGATTGAGCCATTTATGATGGAAACTAGTCGCGCTGTATTGGCACAACTTGGTTTAGCAGAAGTTTCTAGCCTAGAAAACTTGAGCTTGGCAGATTTCCCTGCTGGTGTGACTGTTGTTGCCAAAGGAACACCAATCTTCCCACGTCTGGACATGGAAGAAGAGATTGCCTATATCAAGGAACAAATGGAAAGTAACAAACCAGCAGTCGAAAAAGAATGGAATCCAGATGAAGTTGAATTCAAACTCAACAAGGATGAAATCAAGTTCGAAGACTTTGACAAGGTTGAGATCCGTGTCGCAGAAGTCAAAGAAGTGTCTAAAGTGGAAGGTTCTGACAAGTTGCTCCAATTCCGCCTAGATGCTGGTGATGGTCAAGACCGTCAAATTCTTTCAGGAATTGCCAAATACTATCCAAACGAGCAAGAATTGGTCGGCAAGAAAGTCCAAATCGTTGTCAACCTCAAACCTCGCAAGATGATGAAAAAATATGTCAGCCAAGGAATGATCCTCTCAGCTGAACATGATGGACAATTAACCCTTCTCACAGTTGATTCAGCTGTACCAAATGGAAGTGTGATTGGATAATATCTAAAAATGATTTTATAAAAATAAAGGGAGTCACTTATGAAAATTATTTCAGTTTTTAATAACAAAGGTGGAGTTGGTAAGTCTACCTTATCATATCATCTTGGAAAAGCATTAGGAACTTTAAGTAAGAAAGTGCTTTTCGTTGATTTAGATCCCCAATGTAATTTAACAATAAATGCCATTAGGGAGTCGGAATTAGAGAAAATTTGGAGTGAAGAAGACGATTTTATTGATGATTATGAGGGTGCTTTTGAGCATGATGGTACAAAAATTAAGGAACTTATGTCTAATCCAAGATCTATTCATTTCTTATTAAAGCCTGTTGAAGACGGCTTGAATGATGTTGAGAAATTGTCACCAGCGATTAATTTGTGTGAGAATGTCTACCTAGTTCCAGGTAGACTATCATTGCATAAATTTGAAAATAGAGTATCAGAAAGATGGAGTGGGTTGTATCAAAATGATAATTTAAGTATTAGAACAGTAACAAGTATCAGGAATATTTGTCAAAGATACGCAGAAAAATATGATATAGATTACGTAATTGTTGATACGTCACCCAGTTTAGGAATTTTAAATAAAACTATCATTTCTACAGTTGATGGCTTCATTATTCCTGCCCAACCTGATATGTTTAGTTTATATGGTATAAGAAATATAGGAACTTCTTTAGAGTCTTGGGGACGAGAATTTGGTATAATTTACAGTTTAATTTCAAAAGATAAGCGTATGAAATTCCCCGATAAATCAGTGCAATTCTTGGGCTATACTCTGTATAATGCAAAAAAATATGACGGTAAAAATGAATATGGGTTAGCTGATGCACATTTTAGTTATGCTGAAAGAATCCCCAGTGTAATTGAAAAGTATATAAATCCTGATAATAAAATCAATCATAAAGAAATAAATAACCCTATTGCAAATAATGCTGTTGTGCACTCGCATAATACATTTCCATCAGTTGCACAGGCATTAAAATGTGCAATGTGGGAAGTTCCAGACACATATCAATCATTAAAGGATAAGAATCCTGAGTATCTTAAAGATCAGAATATAGATAATTTTAATTCTGGAAATAATAGCAAATATAAAGCAACTTTAGATGCTTATCAAGCTTTTGCAAAAGGTTTAATGGAACGAATTGAGGTTTTGTGATGAACGATTTAGATGCTAGAATCAACAAAATTGTAGAACATTATTCTAATGACGAATCTTTAAGATTTAAACTAAATAAGACTAAAAATAATGTGCAGAATTTGTTTGAAATGAATCCTGCATTCAATGTAAACGGGCATAGTGTGATTCATTCTATTCGTTCTAGAATAAAAGATCCAGAGCATTTGCGAGATAAACTAAAAAGGAAATCTTCTTTGAATCGAAAGATTACAATAGACAACTATCTAACAGAAATTACTGACCTTGTAGGTGTTCGAGTGTTATTTTTATTTCAAAATCAGTTTAAAATTATACATGAAGGAATTTTAGAATCGATTAAACATGATGAATGGAAATTGGTAGAAGAGCCTAAAGCCTATACATGGGATCCTGAAATGGAGAAAATTTATGAGTCTATGAATATCAAACACGAGAGGAAAGATAGTCACTACACTAGCGTTCACTATGTTATAAAACGTGACAATGACTATAATGATGTTTGTTGCGAAATACAAATTAGAACATTATTTGAAGAAGTTTGGGGAGAAATGGATCATACTATTAATTATCCTTACAAAACGGGAAGCGTTGCTTGTCAAGAACAACTTAAAGTCATG
Source organism: Streptococcus oralis (assembly GCF_001579025.1). Classification (GTDB taxonomy): domain Bacteria; phylum Bacillota; class Bacilli; order Lactobacillales; family Streptococcaceae; genus Streptococcus; species Streptococcus oralis_X. The sequence continues at coordinate 939,778 of NZ_KQ970235.1, read as the reverse complement.
GCGAAACTAGTTGGTTCAGGAACTAGGTTGTGTGATTCACTATTTAAGAGCTATGAGGAGCACAAAAGTACTCATGCTCAAATATTAGAAGAGAAACAAGATTAGGACATTGAAGCCATTATGAAAGGTGATTATGCGACTTTAGCAGGTGTCTGGAAAAACGGAGAAGGTCTGGAGATAATTATAACCGCAGATGGAAAAACGAACAGAAATGAGAGTATCTCACCAAATTCGATTTCCAATTTCAAGTTTCCAACACTCAACATTCGGTCAGGGAATTCAGGAGCTATGATTGCTTTATTTA
>NZ_KQ970235.1:937956-939195 GCF_001579025.1 Streptococcus oralis | reverse complement strand
ATAGTTACTGTTCTCGGATTTTTAAATCACATTTTTAGTTTAAAACAAACAAATAATATAGAAAAAAACAGGATTGAACTCGGAACTGACCCCCAATAATGGGATATGAGAAAACCCCTATGATGCGATCAGTTTTCTGTAATCTATGGGAGACTGGTCATTTAGTTTCTGTTGAATTCTAGTTTCATTATAAAATATGATGTAAGATTGACAATTTCTGTTATACTATCTTTAGTTAAGTTTCTCCATTTATGGAGATAGAAGGTTTCAGACTTGAGGACAGAATGAAACCATTCAATACAGGCATTATCTGCTGGTGTTCCTTTTCGGGACATGGAGCGGGTGATGCCTTTTTCTGTACAAGCTTGATAGTAGACTTTTGAGGTGTAGACAGATCCTTGGTCGCTATGTAAAAGTACCCCTTGAGGTAGCTCAAGTTGATTAAGTGTGTTGAGCACAAAGTCCGTATTTTGGCATTCAGAGATAGTATAAGCTACAATTTCAAGATTATAGAGATCCATGATCGAAGATAGATAAAGTCTACAGTTTCCAAAGTAGAGGTAGGTGATGACTGTGACAAGCTTCTCCATAGGCTTGTCTGCCTGAAAATCACGATCCAGCATATTGTCTGTTACATAAGTAAGGCTTCCCTAATTTAGGTCCCTTCTTGGGACGGACACGGCAGAGGTAGCCCTTTTCCTTCATGATACGATAAACCTTCTTGCGACTAACGACGTGGTTATAAACTTCCCTGAGCAAGTGAGTGATGGTTCTATAGCCGTAAATAAAGTGATTTTCCATACAGAGTGCCTCGATTTTATCTGCTATTTCGTCTTTTTTATGAGAATTTTTACACTCCTGTTTCCAGTGATAAAATGTTGAGTGTTTGACTCCGAAACACTCTAAAATAATCGATACAGGGCACGTTTTCTTATACTCTTTCACTAGCTTGATAAGACTTACTTTGTCGATTCTCTTACCAACCTCTGATACTTTTTTAGTAATTCTACCTGCAAATGTAACTGTTCCACTTCAGATAACTGGTTCATCCCTTTACCATAAGTATATTGTTTCCCCACAGATTGGTGGAAACGGTACAATTCATCATTCTGATACCATTGCCACCAAGTCTTGACCTGACTAACATTTTTGATACCGAGGGTATCCATGATAACCTTATTTGATTTACCCGCCTTCTTCATTTCGATACAGGCTAGCTTAGTTTCTACTGAATATGCT
>NZ_KQ970235.1:905917-937817 GCF_001579025.1 Streptococcus oralis | reverse complement strand
AGGACAATTACTTTCTCTGGATAGGTTTCTTGAACCCGTTGATAGCGTTCTTTAGCATTCTTTGTCCGTCCGTCCCAGAGAATCCATCTGATAAAGTCCCAGTCAAAGCGTTCAGGGCAACCTGCAGCCATACTTTCTCGGACCTTGCCTCGGTATGTGAGATACCGTTTAAAGGCTCGAAAGAGACAAGTCCATGGGGAAAAATTGAGAAAGATAATTTGGTCAGCTTCCAGCATTCTTTCTTCATAGCAACACCAAGAGTAGTTGCCGTCGATGACCCAAGTTTCATGCTTCGTGAGAAAGTTTTTCATCTCGCCCAACATCCATTCGCGGTCACTGTCTTGCCAATCTGGTTGAAATTGGAGGGTATCCATATGCAGTTTGGGAATTGAGTAGAACTGGGATAATTTTTGTGCCAGGGTTGATTTCCCAGCACCAGAATAGCCGATAATTGCGATTTTCATTTTCTACCTTTTCGTAATGGAGGACAAAAAAACAGCCTCGGTGGACTGTTTCTTATTTAGCAAGTTTAGCTGAAAGACGAGCTTTATCGCGGCTTGCTTTGTTTTTATGAATCAAACCTTTAGTTTCTGCTTTGTCGATAGCTGAGCTAGCAGCACGGAAAAGTTCTTCAGAAGGGTTTGCTTCGAAAGCTTTGATAGCAGTACGCATAGCTGATTTTTGAGCTGAGTTTTTTTCGTTTTGTTTAACGTTCAATTCAGCGCGTTTGATAGCTGATTTAATGTTTGCCAATGTTCTTACCTCCATATTTACTAACTATACCATTATATATGAAAACTTAGGTTTTGACAAGGGGAAATTATTTTTTTAGGTAAATTTCATCGATTTCATGGTTTTTAGTCTTGTGGAGAATGACCTCGGCGCGATTCCTTGTTGGTTCGATATAGTTTTGTAGATTTGTGAGATTAATGCTGGTCCAAACCTGGTGAGCAAATGCTTCAACTTCTCCAATTGGCATTTGAGTAAAACGGTGGTAGTAGCTGTTGGAATCATTTTGGGCAAAGCTGAGCAGCTTTAAGAAACGATCCAGATACCAGCTTTCAATGTCCTCGACAGCAGCATCCACATAGATGGAGAAATCAAAGAAATCAGTAATGTAAAGGCGCTCATTTTGAGGGTTTTGAAAGACATTGATGCCTTCGACAATGACAAAATCAGCAGCTTTGACACGTTGTTTCTCTCCAGGAACGATGTCATACACTTCATGAGAATAGACAGGAATATCGACATCTTGCCCATTCTTTAGGCGGTCAAGAAAATTCAGCAAGGTTTCCATATCATAACTTTCAGGAAAACCTTTGCGATTTAAGATATCTTGGTCAATCAAGGTTTGATTGGGATAGAGAAAACCGTCAGTTGTCACCAATTCTACAGTAGCATCCGGGAGAGTACGTGATAAAAGAATCTGAAGTAAGCGACTAGTAGTTGATTTTCCCACAGCAACACTACCAGAAACCCCAATGATAAAAGGCTGAGATTTACTTTCGCGTTGGAGAAAAATTCCTTTTGAAAAGGCCAAATCATCCTTGGTGCGCTTGTAAATATGGATAAGATGAACTAGGGGAAGATAGACATCTGTTACGTCCTGTAGACTAATCTGGTCATTGAAACTCTTGATGGATTCTAACTCTTCCTCTGTCAAGGGAGGGGTTGTTTTGCGATGCAATGATTGCCAAGTCTGGCGACTGATTTTTTCAAAATGTAAAAATTCGTTGGTCATTTGTTTTCCCCTAGATATTTTGTTTATCATACCATAAAAAGCTAAAAAGATAAAGCGGTTTCTTGATGGTAGTAAGTCAATATCGTATAATAGAGGTAGATGGAGGTTGAATAATTTAATAATGAGATAGGGAATGGTTTCTGAAGACTTATCAGTTATTGAAAGTGGGCTTTTTGGTTCACAACTTATAGGAGGTGTGTCATGAAAATCTTAAAACGTTATATATTGGAACTCTGTTTTATTTTAAGTTTTGCCTTACCTTTTATAAAAGGAGTCAATGCGGATAATGGTAGACGCTTTGTGGAAATCTATTACGGTTTTACTTTTTTGATGGAACATGCTATTGTAACAGTTGTCTTTATCTGTTCGCTCTTGATTGCTTTCATACTAAAAAAACGGTGGACGAAATGGCTTGCTGCGGGTAGTTATTTCTTTTTAGTCCTATGGATTGCTACAGAGGGTTATTTATTCCGTATGTCACTAGAAGATTTGATACGACTTTGGACAAGTTTGGAAATCTTGACACAAACTTATCAGTTGGGTTTTTATCTAAACATCATATTGGGAATCTTGTTGATAATAAAGTATTTTAAGGTTAAGAAATAGTAATAAAAATGCGCCCGATTGCAGACGAACTGTTTTTTCCTGACTATGATAATTTGTAGTTCCCGATAGATTGTAATGTATTTCTAATAATTGAAAGAGATTGAAGAAAAGGTTTTTTGACTAGGATTCTTCAGTCTTTTTCATTTGATCATCACTTTGTAAACGATTTACAATTCAAGCCAAATTATGGTAAAATAGTTTTATGAGTAAAATGTATTATGCAGAAAATCCTGATGCTGCTCACGACATTCATGAGTTGAGAGTGGAGTTGTTGGGAGAAAAAATGACCTTTTTGACGGATGCGGGTGTTTTTAGCAAGAAAATGGTTGACTTTGGGAGTCAGCTCTTGCTCAAGTGTCTAGAGGTAAATGAAGGAGAGACGGTCCTTGATGTAGGCTGTGGATACGGGCCATTGGGTTTGTCATTGGCCAAGGCTTATGGTGTTCAGGCGACCATGGTCGATATCAATAATCGTGCCTTGGACCTAGCGCGACAAAATGCTGAACGTAATAAAGTAGAAGCAACGATTTTCCAATCCAATATCTATGAACAAGTTGAAGGGAAGTTTGACCATGTTATTTCCAATCCGCCGATCCGAGCGGGCAAACAGGTTGTTCATGAGATTATCGAAAAGAGCAGAGATTTCTTGAAAGACGGAGGAGATTTAACCATTGTCATTCAGAAAAAACAAGGAGCTCCAAGTGCTAAAAGTAAGATGGAAGACGTTTTTGGTAATTGTGAAATCGTAAAGAAAGATAAGGGATACTATATCCTTAGAAGTGTGAAAGAATGAGAGCAGTTGATTTAATCCAAAAGAAACGAGATGGTCAAGAACTGACTGCAGCTGAAATTAAATGGCTGGTAGAAAGCTATGTGGCTGGAACTGTTCCAGACTATCAGATGTCTGCTTTTTCTATGGCTGTTTATTTTAAAGGAATGACCACACGTGAGATTTCTGATCTGACGATGAATATGGTTAAAACAGGTCAGGAGTTTGATTTGTCAGCTATTGAGGGGGTTAAAGTTGATAAACATTCGACTGGTGGTGTAGGTGATAAGGTGACCTTAATCTTGGCTCCACTTGTTGCGAGTTTCGGCGTGCCCGTTGCTAAGATGAGTGGTCGAGGTCTCGGCCATACTGGTGGGACAATTGATAAATTGGAGTCCATTAAGGGCTATCAAGTCGAGCGAAGTCAAGAGGATTTCATTCGTCAGGTACAGGATATTGGTGTATCTGTCATTGGGCAGTCCGATCAGCTGGTTAAAGCAGATAAACTTCTCTATGCCCTCCGAGATGTGACAGCAACTGTAGACACGATTCCTTTGATTGCTAGTTCTGTTATGAGCAAAAAAATTGCTGCAGGAGCGGATGCCATTTTGCTAGACGTAACGGTCGGTGAGGGTGCCTTCATGAAGACGGTTGATGAGGCGCGCAAATTAGCTCAAACCATGGTGGATCTTGGTAAGGCAGTTGGTCGAAAGACGGTAGCAGTCATTACCGATATGAGCCAACCCTTGGGAAGAGCCATTGGCAATCGTCTCGAAATCCTTGAGGCAATCGAGATTCTCCAAGGAAAAGGCCGAGAAGATATTAGTCACTTTATCTGCGAGCTAGCTCAGATTATGCTTGGCTTGGCTGATGTTGAGAAAACGATCAAGGAAATCCGTCAACACCTGGAAAATGGCCAAGCACTGGCTAAGTTTGAAGAAATGGTAGCAGCACAAGGCGGTGATTTAGAAGATCTCTATCGCCCCGTCAAAGTTGCCCATGTGGTGGAAATCCCTGCTCAAGAAACGGGTGTTATTTCAGCTCTTCCTGCAATGGAATTTGGGCTCTATGCCATGAGACTAGGAGCCGGTCGTGCAGTCAAGACTGATGACTTGGACTATGAAACAGGGATTATTTTTGAAAAGAAAGTTGGAGACTCCGTTCAAAAGGGTGAAATTGTTGCAAAAGTTTATACAAATGGAAAAATTTCTTCTGAACTAGTTACAGAATTTCAAAAATATGTTAAAATAAATGATGGAGTGCAAAGTTTACGAGAAATTATAGAAATTATCTCATAAAACCAGGGAGAATCCGAATATGAAGTTAAATAAATATATTGATCATACGCTTTTAAAGCAAGATGCAAGCCAAGAACAAATTGATCGTTTGCTATCTGAAGCGCGTGAGTATGACTTTGCCAGCGTTTGTGTTAATCCCACATGGGTTAAACATGCGAAAACAGGGCTTGAAGGCTCAGATGTAAAAGTTTGTACAGTAGTAGGTTTTCCTTTGGGAGCAACAACTTCAGCTGTGAAAGCTTTTGAAACAAAGGAAGCTGTCCAAAATGGTGCAGATGAGATTGATATGGTTATCAATGTCGGTGCCCTCAAATCAGGCAATCTGGATTTGGTTGAATCGGACATTCGTGCTGTCGTAGAAGCAAGTGGTGACAAGCTGGTGAAAGTCATTATCGAAGCTTGCTTGTTGACAGACGATGAAAAGGTTGTGGCCTGCCAATTATCCCAGAAAGCAGGAGCTGACTTTGTCAAAACATCAACTGGATTTTCAACTGGTGGTGCTACTATAGAGGATGTTCAGTTGATGCGTAAAACAGTCGGGCCAGATATGGGAGTTAAGGCAGCTGGTGGAGCTCGTTCATATGCGGATGCTGTCGCTTTTGTGGAAGCAGGCGCTACCCGTATCGGAACATCTGCTGGTGTAACAATCTTAAAAGGAGAATTGGCAGATGGCGACTACTGAGTTGATTGAACTAGCAATTGAAACCAGCAAACAAGCCTATGTCCCCTATTCTCACTTTCCTATCGGAGCTGTTTTAGTAGCCAAGGATGGTAGTATTTATACGGGTGTGAACATCGAGAATGCTAGCTATCCCTTGACTAATTGTGGAGAACGTACTGCTATTTTCAAAGCAGTTTCGGAGGGACAACGGGAGTTTTCTGAGTTAATTGTCTACGGACAAACTGAAAAACCCATCTCGCCATGTGGTGCTTGCCGCCAGGTCATGGTTGAATTTTTTGAACAAGATCTAAAAGTGACCTTAGTCGCTAAAGATAAATCGACGGTCGAGATGACGGTCGGGGAGTTACTTCCATACTCATTTACAGACTTAAATTAGTCTGGGTCACTCTTGCAGTGGCTGTGGTCTGTGTGACCAAATAATCCAAACTTGCAACATCGTTGCACATCTTATTTAGGAGGTTCAGTAATGAACAAGAAACAATGGCTAGGCCTTGGTCTAGTTGCAGTAGCAGCAGTTGGACTTGCTGCATGTGGTAACCGCTCTTCTCGTAACGCAGCTTCATCTTCATCAGAAATGAAGACCAAAGCAGCGATCGTAACAGATACTGGTGGTGTTGATGATAAATCATTTAACCAATCAGCTTGGGAAGGTTTGCAAGACTGGGGTAAAGAACACAATCTTTCTAAAGATAAAGGTTATACTTACTTCCAATCAACAAGCGAAGCAGACTATGCTAACAACTTGCAACAAGCGGCTGGAAGTTACAACCTGATTTTCGGTGTTGGTTTTGCCCTTCACAATGCAGTTGAGGAAGCAGCAAAAGACCACTCTGACTTGAACTATGTCTTGATTGATGATGTGATTGAAGGTCAAAAGAACGTTGCGAGCGTAAGATTTGCGGATAACGAAGCAGCTTACCTTGCTGGTGTTGCAGCAGCGAAAACTACGAAAACAAAACAAGTTGGTTTTGTAGGTGGAATCGAATCTGAAGTTATTTCACGTTTTGCAGCTGGATTCAAAGCTGGTGTTGAGTCAGTAGACCCATCTATCAAAGTCCAAGTTGACTACGCTGGTTCATTTGGTGACGCTGCCAAAGGTAAAACAATTGCAGCAGCTCAATATGCTGCCGGTGCAGACGTTGTCTACCAAGCAGCTGGTGGTACAGGTGCTGGTGTCTTTGCGGAAGCAAAATCATTGAATGAAAACAAAAACGAAGACGAAAAAGTTTGGGTTATCGGTGTAGACCGTGACCAAGCAGCAGAAGGTAAATACACTTCTAAAGATGGTAAAGAGTCTAACTTCGTTCTTGTATCTACATTGAAACAAGTTGGTACAACTGTAAAAGATATTGCCAACAAAACAGAAAAAGGTGAATTCCCTGGTGGACAAGTGATTGTTTACTCATTGAAAGATAAGGGGGTTGAGCTAGCAGTAACAAACCTTTCAGAAGAAGGTAAAAAAGCTGTTGAAGATGCAAAAGCTAAAATCCTTGACGGAAGCATTAAAGTTCCTGAAAAATAATGGATAAAAGTCATTTCTTAGGAAGCGGCCATTGGTCGCTTCTTTAAGAATTGAGGCAATTTTTGTCTCAATAGAGCTTGTTAATGTGATTAGCAGGTTTTATTGAAATAAAATAAACCTCTGAAAGGAAGAGCATATGGCACACGAAAATGTCATTGAGATGCGGGATATTACCAAGGTGTTTGGTGAATTTGTAGCAAACGACAAAATCAACTTGCAACTGCGAAAAGGTGAAATCCATGCACTTTTAGGAGAAAATGGAGCGGGTAAATCCACTCTGATGAATATGCTGGCAGGACTTCTTGAACCAACGAGTGGTGAAATTGTGGTGAATGGTCAGGTTGTAAAACTAGACTCACCATCTAAAGCCGCTGGTCTTGGAATTGGGATGGTTCACCAACATTTCATGTTGGTTGAGGCTTTTACAGTAGCTGAGAATATCATTTTAGGGAGTGAAATCACTAAAAATGGTGTTCTAGATATAGCTGGTGCTACTAAAGAAATCAAGGCTCTTTCTGAACGTTATGGTTTGGCAGTGGATCCTGCTGCTAAGGTTGCGGATATTTCCGTTGGTGCCCAACAACGTGTAGAAATCTTGAAAACACTCTATCGTGGTGCTGATATCCTTATCTTTGACGAGCCAACAGCCGTATTAACTCCTTCGGAGATTGATGAGTTGATGGCAATCATGAAGAACCTTGTCAAAGAAGGGAAGTCCATCATTTTGATTACCCACAAGTTGGATGAAATCCGTGCAGTTTCTGATCGTGTTACGGTTATCCGTCGAGGAAAATCTATTGAAACTGTTGAGATTGCAGGGGCAACCAATGCAGACTTGGCAGAGATGATGGTAGGACGTTCTGTCTCCTTCAAAACGGAGAAACAGGCACCACAACCCAAAGAAGTGGTCTTGTCTATCAAAGACTTGGTTGTCAATGAAAACCGCGGTGTACCAGCTGTGAAGAATCTTTCTTTGGATGTTCGTGCTGGTGAAATTGTTGGTATTGCAGGTATTGATGGCAATGGTCAGTCTGAACTCATTCAAGCCATTACTGGTCTTCGTAAGGTTGAGTCAGGTAGCGTTGAATTAAAAGGCAAATCAATCGTGGGGATGCATCCTCGACAAATTACAGAACTAAGCGTGGGGCACGTTCCTGAAGATCGTCACCGTGATGGCTTGATTTTGGAGATGATGATTTCAGAAAATATCGCTCTTCAAACCTACTACAAAGAACCACTCAGCAAGAATGGTATCTTGAACTACGCCAATATCACTTCACATGCTAAGAAATTGATGGAAGAATTTGACGTCCGTGCGGCAAGCGAATTTGTTCCAGCAGCAGCTCTTTCAGGAGGAAATCAACAAAAAGCGATTATCGCTCGTGAGATTGATCGAGATCCTGATCTCCTTATCGTCAGCCAGCCAACTCGTGGTTTGGATGTCGGTGCCATTGAATATATCCACAAACGTTTGATTGAAGAGCGTGATAACGGGAAGGCTGTCCTTGTTGTCAGCTTTGAATTGGATGAGATTTTAAATGTCTCAGACCGAATTGCTGTTATTCACGATGGTAAGATTCAAGGTATTGTATCGCCAGAAACAACTAACAAACAAGAACTTGGTGTCTTGATGGCAGGTGGAAACTTGGGAAAGGAGAAGAGTGATGTCTAAAAAATTACAACAAATTTCGGTTCCCTTGATTTCCGTATTCTTAGGGATCTTGCTTGGAGCCATTGTTATGTGGATCTTCGGATATGATGCTATCTGGGGTTATGAGGAGTTGTTCTATACAGCTTTTGGTAGCCTCCGTGGAATTGGAGAAATTTTCCGTGCCATGGGTCCTCTTGTCTTGATAGGTCTAGGTTTCGCAGTTGCCAGTCGTGCAGGTTTCTTTAACGTCGGACTTCCTGGTCAGGCTTTGGCAGGCTGGATTCTCAGTGGTTGGTTTGCCTTGTCAAATCCAGATATGCCTCGTCTCGTTTTGATTCCATTGACAGTGATCATTGCTTTGATCGCAGGTGGAATTGTTGGTGCGATTCCAGGTATCCTCAGAGCTTATCTCGGTACGTCAGAGGTTATCGTGACCATCATGATGAACTACATTGTATTGTATGTGGGAAATGCCTTTATTCATGCCTTTCCGAAAGATATTATGCAAAGTACAGACTCAACGATTCGTGTTAGTGCCAACGCCACATACCAGACACCATGGTTATCAGAGTTGACTGGAAATTCCCGTATGAATATCGGAATCTTCTTTGCAATCATTGCTGTAGCTGTGATTTGGTTCTTGCTAAAGAAAACGACTCTCGGTTTTGAAATTCGTGCAGTTGGTCTCAATCCCCATGCCTCAGAGTACGCTGGTATTTCAGCAAAACGTACAATCATCCTATCAATGATTATCTCTGGTGCTTTGGCTGGTCTTGGTGGAGCGGTCGAAGGTCTTGGAACTTTCCAAAACGTTTACGTTCAGGGATCATCATTAGCTATCGGATTTAACGGGATGGCAGTTAGTTTGCTTGCTGGAAATTCACCAATTGGAATTCTCTTTGCGGCCTTCTTATTTGGAGTTTTGCAAGTAGGAGCACCGGGTATGAACGCTGCGCAAGTTCCGTCTGAGCTTGTCAGCATTGTAACAGCGTCTATTATCTTCTTTGTCAGCGTTCACTACATTATCGAACGCTTTGTCAAACCTAAAAAACAAGTTAAAGGAGGTAAGTAAGGATGTCTATTACAACATTACTCACCCTCTTGGTCTCTTCTATGCTGATTTACTCAGCACCACTTATTTTTACGAGTATCGGAGGAGTTTTCTCTGAACGTGGTGGTGTCGTTAACGTCGGTCTTGAAGGAATTATGGTTATGGGAGCCTTTTCTGGGGTTGTCTTTAACCTTGAGTTTGCAGAACAACTTGGAGCAGCTACTCCTTGGATTTCCTTGTTAGTTGCTGGTATCGTGGGAGCTATTTTCTCCCTCATCCATGCAGTCGCTACAGTTCATTTCCGTGCGGACCATGTTGTCAGTGGTACAGTATTGAACTTGATGGCGCCTGCCCTAGCGGTTTTCTTGGTTAAAGTTCTTTATAACAAAGGACAAACGGATAACTTAAGCCAAACTTTTGGACGTTTTGATTTCCCAGTTTTGGCTGATATCCCAGTGATTGGAGATATCTTCTTCAAGTCAACCAGTCTACTAGGTTATATCGCGATTGCCTTCTCTTTCCTTGCTTGGTTTATCCTCTTCAAGACCCGCTTTGGTCTTCGTCTTCGCTCTGTTGGTGAACACCCTCAAGCAGCGGATACCTTGGGGATTAATGTCTACAAAATGAGATATCTTGGAGTTGTTATTTCAGGTTTCCTTGGTGGAATTGGGGGAGCGATTTATGCTCAATCCATTTCAGTTAACTTCTCAGTGACAACTATTGTCGGTCCTGGATTTATCGCTCTTGCGGCAATGATCTTTGGTAAATGGAACCCAATCGGTGCTATGCTTTCTAGTCTTTTCTTTGGACTTTCACAAAGTTTGGCAGTTATCGGTTCTCAATTACCTTTCCTACAAGGAGTGCCAGCGGTTTACCTTCAGATCGCCCCTTATGTCTTGACCATTCTTGTCTTGGCAGCCTTCTTTGGAAAAGCAGTTGCGCCTAAGGCAGACGGTATCAACTACATCAAGTCAAAATAAGCATACAAAAAAACGTCAGTTTCAAACTGGCGTTTTATTTTTTTGGATTTTGATGGGTTAGGTTCAATCCCCAAGGGACGAGATTTTCAGTTTTATTTTTGATACGTGTGATATTATCCTTGTGACGAATGATAATCAAGCTAGCAAGTGCTAGGATAATCAGAATGAAGAGGGGGTCATAACTGCTCAGGATAAATCCAAATAGTGGAAATAGGAGAACTCCGATAACGGCTGCGATAGAAGCAGTAACGCTAGACAGTGAAATCATACTACCTAGATAGAGGCTTCCAAAGAATACGATTGCTAGATAGAGACAGAAAACAGGCGCAAATCCGAAAATCACTCCAGCACTGGTTGCGACAGCCTTACCACCTTTAAATCCTGCAAAGATAGGAAAGGTATGTCCAATTACGGCCAAAAGACCAAAGACGAGAGGTGATACACCTTGAAGGTGGAAAAGGATTGGAAGGAGAGTGGCCAAGGTTCCTTTAAAGAAGTCAATCACAAAGGTTGCCATACCCGCTTTCTTACCTAAAATTCGGAAAGTATTGGTTGTTCCGGTGTTTCCAGAACCATGTTCACGCAGATTTGTTTGAAAGAAGATTTGCCCAATCCAAAGACCAGACGGAATCGAACCTAGCAGATAAGCTAAAATTAATAATACAAATGTCATCATAGTCCTATTATACCATGAAATGGTATAGAAAGTCAGAGAATATCCTGTGAAATTGTGACAGCTGAAAGGGAAAAGCTTTGCAAAATCGCTAGAAAACCTGTAAAATAGAAAAGATGAACAAATAGGAGGTTCCTTGTGTCAAAAAAGGAAATCAATATTAATAACTACAATGATGACGCCATTCAGGTGCTAGAAGGGTTGGATGCGGTCCGTAAACGTCCGGGGATGTATATTGGATCGACTGACGGAGCAGGACTTCATCATCTGGTCTGGGAAATTGTGGACAATGCAGTAGATGAAGCCTTATCTGGATTTGGTGATCGCATTGATGTGACGATTAATAAGGACGGCAGTTTAACCGTTCAAGACCATGGTCGAGGGATGCCGACAGGGATGCACGCCATGGGAATTCCAACTGTTGAAGTTATCTTTACCATTCTCCACGCTGGAGGAAAATTCGGACAAGGTGGCTATAAGACATCTGGAGGTCTCCACGGGGTTGGTTCTTCTGTTGTAAATGCTCTATCTAGTTGGCTGGAGGTTGAAATCACCCGTGACGGTACAGTCTACAAGCAACGTTTTGAAAATGGTGGGAAGCCAGTAACAACTCTTGAAAAGGTTGGTACAGCACCCAAGTCTAAGACAGGTACCAAAGTCACTTTCATGCCTGACGCGACGATTTTTTCTACGACTGACTTCAAGTACAATACCATTTCAGAACGACTCAATGAGTCAGCCTTTCTTTTAAAAAATGTTACCTTGTCTTTGACAGATAAGCGAACAGATGAAGCAATCGAATTCCATTATGAGAACGGGGTACAGGACTTTGTTTCTTACCTCAATGAAGACAAGGAAATCTTGACGCCAGTCCTATACTTTGAAGGCGAAGACAATGGTTTCCAAGTGGAAGTTGCCCTCCAGTACAATGATGGATTCTCAGATAACATTCTATCCTTTGTCAATAACGTTCGTACTAAAGATGGTGGAACGCACGAGACAGGACTCAAGTCAGCCATTACCAAGGTTATGAATGACTACGCGCGTAAGACTGGGCTCCTCAAGGAAAAAGATAAAAACCTAGAAGGTTCAGATTATCGTGAGGGACTAGCTGCCGTTCTTTCTATTCTGGTTCCTGAAGAGCACCTTCAGTTTGAAGGACAGACCAAGGACAAACTTGGAAGTCCACTAGCTCGTCCAGTTGTAGACGGGATTGTGGCTGATAAGTTAACCTTCTTCCTCATGGAAAATGGAGAACTTGCTTCCAATCTTATCCGCAAGGCTATCAAGGCTCGTGATGCTCGTGAAGCAGCTCGTAAGGCTCGTGATGAGAGCCGAAATGGCAAGAAAAACAAGAAAGACAAGGGCTTGTTGTCTGGAAAATTGACTCCAGCCCAGTCTAAAAACCCTGCAAAGAATGAACTCTACCTAGTCGAGGGGGACTCTGCTGGTGGTTCTGCCAAGCAAGGTCGTGACCGTAAGTTCCAGGCTATCTTGCCTCTTCGAGGTAAGGTTATCAATACAGCCAAGGCCAAGATGGCGGATATCCTTAAAAATGAGGAAATCAACACCATGATTTATACCATCGGAGCGGGTGTCGGAGCAGATTTTTCTATTGAAGATGCCAACTATGACAAGATTATTATCATGACCGATGCGGATACCGATGGTGCTCATATTCAAACCTTGCTCTTAACCTTTTTCTACCGTTACATGCGTCCGCTAGTTGAGGCAGGCCATGTCTATATCGCCCTTCCGCCTCTTTACAAGATGTCAAAAGGTAAAGGCAAGAAAGAAGAAGTGGCCTACGCTTGGACGGACGGAGAGCTAGAAGAACTCCGTAAGCAGTTTGGCAAAGGCGCAACCCTCCAACGCTACAAGGGACTTGGTGAGATGAACGCGGACCAGCTCTGGGAAACAACCATGAACCCAGAAACGCGTACCCTCATCCGTGTTACGATTGAAGACCTAGCACGCGCTGAACGCCGTGTCAATGTCCTCATGGGAGACAAGGTCGAACCACGACGTAAATGGATTGAAGATAATGTTAAGTTTACGCTGGAAGAAGCGACTGTGTTTTAAGGGGCATGAATAATGGTTGATTCAGGACATTCGATTTTTGGTAGTTACTTGGGTTTGATTTTCTTAGTTTCTTTACCCTCGGCTATTCTTGCATTCTACATTAACAGTCGAAAAAAAAGTTTCCAAGGATTATATGCACCGATTGTATTTACCTTGTTTATGATCTTGATGCTTTTATTCAATATGGATTCGTCAGAATCCGGTTCTTTAGTGGCATCCTTTGTCATGATTTTATTTGGTTTTCCTTTGATAGCGGGAGCCTTAGTCTACACACTTATTCGATTGTGTTACGTCTATCCGGAGAAACGGTGGAAGGCTTTTTTGATTTTCCTATCCTATGTTTTAGGCCCCCTATCTGTAGGTATTCTGGGATGGTATGTGGTGAATTTAGTTCAGATTCATCTGTTGACATTCTTGGTAATGATTTTGATGATTCTGGTTTCCTATCTTCCTCCTCTCTATCTCCATTACACCAAACGTAATCAGTAAGCAAAGGGGGAGTGAATAGTGAACAGTTATTTAATAATGATATTTTTCTTTCTCGAAATCATTGTTATTGCTGGGATAATTCTTGATGCAATCTCCAATAAAGAGAAAATAGAATATTCAAGCTCCTTAAGTTCCCTAGTATTTATGGCTTGTAATATAGGAATGTTTGTAGTGTTCAATCCGTCTTTAGACGAACCATACTTAGGAGCATTTGTATGGGTGTTTTCCATCTTCGCTCATGCGCCTCTGTGCTTAACGTATGCGATTACTAGTCTTTATAAGAGTATCAAGCACGTCAAGTATTTCCCTAGTAAGTTTGCACGGATCCTAATATGTAACGTTGCACTTATATTTCTACTCTCAATTGTAAATGTTTTAGTATTATTTAGAGGGATTAAAGAAATCTATATATTTATTTTCTTGCAAGGTCTTTTTTCAGGAATTCAATTCCAACTTTGGATGCTTGAAAGAACAAGAGTTCGAAAACTACAACAACAAAAGAAAGAAGATGCTCCTTTTACTAACCATGTTTCAGATGAGGATGACAGATGACCTCACTCAGGCCTGTTTCTTTAGGGGATGCTTTATACTATTTGAAGGATATTGTCTTTACCATACAGGAAAGTCGCATCGTTCAAGTAAAAATGATTATCATATTTGTTGTGTAAATAATATGTAGAACTAATGGAGGTTCAGTAATGAGTAGTGAATCTATAATTTCTATTTTCGTTATTGTCATAGTAATTTTTGGAATTATAAGTAATTTAATCTCCAACTTGGGGAGAAAAGAGTATGCTCGTTCAATATCCCTGTTTTTACTGTCCATTTTAACTATTGGTGTCTGTCTATCAAATATACCAGTGGAAGGTAACTATTACTATGGGTTAAGATTTATTGGGTTAAAATTTATTTTGTTTTATCATGACTATTTCGCCCCCTTGATGATTGTTTATTCATTTTATACTCTATATAAGAGCGTAATCCATTGTAGGCATTTTAAGAGCAAATTTGCTATAGTACTTCGATTGAATGCCACCTTCATTTTTCTCCTTTCATTGGTAAATATATTTGTTCTATGGGAAATGATAGTAAAACACCAAAGAAGTAACATAATATCTATTTGTTATATTTTTATTTTTTTAGGGATTTGCTCAACTATCCAATTAATCGTAGGAGAACTTGAGAAGAAAAGAATACGAGTCCTTCAGAAACAAGAGG
Source organism: Streptococcus oralis (assembly GCF_001579025.1). Lineage (GTDB taxonomy): Bacteria > Bacillota > Bacilli > Lactobacillales > Streptococcaceae > Streptococcus > Streptococcus oralis_X. The sequence goes on along the minus strand of NZ_KQ970235.1, from coordinate 923,055 downwards.
AGCTAGATAGTTATGAAAAATAACTCTGTAAAAGATAGGTGCAGAAAATATAGAAGTCAAGAGCAAATGCTGAGATTGATTTCACAGACTGCTAAATCTTTACAAGTTGAGGCTGTGGCTCTATCTGGTTCGCGTACAAACCAAAGGGTTCAAACAGATGAATTTCAAGATTACGACGTGGTCTATATCGTAGATGATTTAGATAATCTAACGAGTGACCTTTCTTGGCTGGATCAGTTTGGCAAACGTATCATTGAGCAGCATAATGTCCTAGGCAACCGTCGACTTTATCTGATGCTATTTGAAGATGGAAATCGGATTGATTTGACCCTCTGTCCTACGGAGTATATTCAAGAGTGGGTGGATAGTGAAGCAGGGTTCACCGTTTTAGAAGATAAGAAGGGTTTATTTGAACCCTACTTTCCAAGTCCTCACCGTTTTTGGACAAGCCCAGCTAGTGCGATTGATTTTGAAAAAGCTTGTAATGAATTTTGGTGGGTGTCAGCCTACGTGGTTAAAGGGATTTGTCGCAAGCAAGCCATCTATGCCACGGATCATCTCTACGGAATTTGTCAACAAGAACTCTTGAAGGTCTTGGCTTGGCGAGTTGCAGCAGATAAGGGGACGATTGATATTGGCAAGAACTATAAATATCTCTTTAACTATTTACCTGCTGAGAAAGAGAAAGAATTCTCAAATCTGCTTGATTTCTCAAGTTTAGATAAAATCACTCAGTCTTTATATGCTACCATGGAACTTTTCCACCAAGAGGCTCAAATCCTTGCCCAAAAGATGGGATTTGACTACGATAAAGAAGTAGCTGAGAAGATGATTCAGTATGCTGAGGAGAGGTTGAACTAGTATGTTAGATTATGTATTTGTTACATTTTTTATGGGATTCCCAGGAGTACAAATTTTAGTATTGGTGTCCTCTATATTTCTAGCTATCAAAAGAAATAAGTTACATAAAAGGGTGTATGGATTATTTTTCCCGATTATTATAACGATGTGTAATATTTGGCTGTTTTCCATAGATCGCACAGAGCTTTTTGATGATGCTTTAAGATTTTCGTTCTTTCTAATTTCTTTTTGTTTACCTATGCTTATTTCTTCCACGATCTATCACTCCATACGCTTATATTATTTATACAAATCAATCAAGTGGAGAGTTCTCCCTATCAGTATCTGTTATTTATTCGGTTTAATTTTTCATTATCTTAATACAATGCATTGGGAGGAGCTATTTCGAGGGCAAAAGTTTATGTTTAATATCTTGCTGATATCAACTGCTATAGTTTCTTATTTACCTTGTCAATATTTATACACACTTCAAAGAAGAAAGAATAATCCATAGGAAATAGTTGCCTTTGCTTAATCTAAATAAGTGTTTGTGAATGACTTAAATAGTATCTAAAAATATTTTTCTTAATACCAATTTTAATGTAAAAACCACTCTACATTCTTTGAAAGGAGTTGAACACGCCCTAAATGTTGTGTGAAAAAGATAAATTCTTTTGTAGGCATCGCTCACTGTAAGAATTTCCTATTTTCACTTTGCATTTTACGGGCTTTGTATCCTATATGAGTAACATTCAAAATATGTCCCTTGAGGACATCATGGGAGAGCGATTTGGTCGCTACTCCAAGTACATCATTCAAGACCGGGCTTTGCCAGACATTCGGGATGGATTGAAGCCGGTTCAGCGTCGTATTCTTTATTCAATGAATAAAGATGGCAATACTTTTGACAAGAGCTACCGTAAATCGGCCAAGTCAGTCGGTAACATCATGGGGAATTTCCACCCACACGGGGATTCTTCTATCTATGATGCCATGGTGCGTATGTCTCAGGACTGGAAGAACCGTGAGATTCTGGTTGAAATGCACGGTAATAACGGTTCTATGGACGGAGATCCACCGGCGGCAATGCGTTATACCGAGGCTCGTTTGTCTGAAATTGCTGGGTACCTTCTTCAGGATATCGAGAAAAAGACAGTTCCTTTTGCTTGGAACTTTGACGATACCGAGAAAGAACCAACGGTTTTGCCAGCAGCCTTTCCAAACCTCTTGGTCAATGGATCAACTGGGATTTCGGCTGGTTATGCCACAGATATTCCACCGCATAATTTGGCTGAGGTCATTGATGCGACGGTTTACATGATTGATCACCCAACAGCCAAGGTGGACAGGCTCATGGAATTCTTACCTGGTCCAGACTTCCCTACAGGGGCTATCATCCAAGGGCGTGATGAAATCAAGAAGGCCTATGAAACTGGGAAAGGACGCGTAGTTGTTCGTTCCAAGACGGAGATTGAAAAGCTAAAAGGTGGTAAGGAACAAATCGTTATTACTGAGATTCCTTATGAAATCAATAAGGCTAATCTCGTCAAGAAAATCGATGATGTTCGTGTCAATAACAAGGTAGCAGGGATCGCTGAAGTTCGTGATGAGTCTGACCGTGACGGTCTTCGTATCGCTATTGAACTTAAGAAAGACGCCAATACCGAGCTTGTTCTTAACTATCTCTTCAAATACACCGACCTACAAATCAACTACAACTTTAACATGGTAGCGATTGACAATTTCACACCTCGTCAGGTCGGGATTGTTCCAATCTTGTCTAGCTACATCGCCCACCGTCGTGAAGTGATTTTGGCTCGTTCACGCTTTGACAAGGAAAAGGCTGAGAAACGTCTTCACATCGTTGAAGGTTTAATTCGCGTAATTTCAATTTTGGACGAAGTGATTGCCCTTATCCGTGCTTCTGAGAATAAGGCTGACGCTAAGGAAAACCTCAAGGTCAGCTATGAGTTTACAGAAGAACAGGCTGAAGCCATCGTGACCTTGCAACTTTACCGTTTGACCAACACCGACGTGGTTGTCTTGCAGGAGGAAGAAGCAGAACTTCGTGAAAAGATTGCCATGCTTGCTGCCATTATCGGTGATGAGCGGACTATGTACAATCTCATGAAGAAGGAGCTTCGTGAGGTCAAGAAGAAATTTGCGACTCCTCGTTTGAGTACTTTAGAAGACACTGCAAAAGTAATTGAGATTGATACAGCCAGCCTCATCGCAGAGGAAGATACCTATGTCAGCGTGACCAAGGCAGGTTATATCAAGCGTACCAGCCCACGTTCCTTTGCGGCTTCCACTCTGGAAGAAATTGGCAAACGTGATGATGATCGTTTGATTTTTGTTCAATCGGTTAAGACAACGCAACACCTCTTGATGTTTACAACTCTTGGAAATGTCATCTATCGACCAATCCATGAATTGGCAGATATTCGCTGGAAGGATATCGGAGAGCATCTAAGCCAGACCATTACTAACTTTGAAACTAACGAAGAAATCCTTTATGTTGAAGTGGTAGATCAGTTTGATGATGCGACAACCTACTTTGCAGCAACTCGCCTTGGTCAAATTAAGCGCGTAGAACGCAAAGAATTCTCTCCATGGCGGACCTACAAGTCGAAGTCTGTTAAGTACGCTAAACTCAAAGACGAGACAGACCAAATTGTAGCAGTGGCTCCGATTAAACTAGATGATGTTCTTTTGATTAGTCAAAACGGTTATGCCCTTCGTTTCAATATCGAAGAGGTTCCAGTTGTTGGTGCCAAGGCGGCAGGTGTCAAGGCTATGAACCTGAAAGCAGATGATGCGCTTCAGTCTGCCTTTATATGCAACACCTCATCCTTCTACCTCTTGACCCAACGTGGTAGCTTGAAACGTGTCTCTTGTGAGGAAATTCCGGCGACCAGCCGTGCCAAACGAGGCCTACAAGTCTTGCGTGAGTTGAAAAACAAACCGCACCGTGTCTTCTTGGCAGGAGCAGTTGCAGAGCAAGGTTTCGTTGGTGATCTTTTTAGTACAGAAGTAGAAGAAAACGACCAAACGTTACTTGTCCAATCTAACAAGGGAACAATCTATGAGAGTCGATTGCAAGACCTCAACTTGTCAGAACGTACTAGCAATGGAAGCTTTATTTCAGACACGATTTCAGATGAGGAAGTTTTCGATGCTTACCTCAAAGAAGTCTTTAAAGAGGACAAAACAAATTCGTAAAAAGAATCAGTCCAGAGGGCTGATTTCTTTATGTTGAAAAAATTTTCAGAAAATTACAAATAATACTTGAAATTTTACTAGAAAAGTGTAGAATAGAACACATAGTTTGAATAGTATAAAGGAGAAACACATGACAGTTGCAATTGATTGGGAAAACCTTGGCTTTGCTTATATGAAATTACCTTATCGTTATATCGCTCACTACAAAAATGGTCAATGGGATCAAGGAGAATTGACAGAGGATGCAACCTTGCATATTTCAGAGTCTTCTCCAAGTCTCCACTATGGACAGCAAGCATTTGAGGGATTGAAAGCCTATCGTACCAAGGACGGCAGTGTTCAATTGTTCCGTCCTGACGAAAATGCCAAGCGTTTGCAACGTACTTGTGACCGTCTTTTGATGCCACAAGTTCCAACAGAAATGTTTGTAGAAGCTTGTAAAGCAGTTGTGCGTGCAAATGAAGAATACGTCCCACCATATGGAACAGGTGGAACCCTTTATCTTCGTCCACTTTTGATTGGTGTTGGGGATATTATCGGGGTTAAACCAGCAGAAGAGTATATTTTCACCATCTTTGCTATGCCAGTTGGGAATTACTTTAAAGGTGGTTTAGTCCCAACAAACTTCTTGATTCAGGATGAATACGACCGTGCAGCTCCAAATGGTACTGGAGCAGCTAAGGTAGGTGGTAACTATGCTGCTAGCCTCCTCCCAGGTAAAATGGCCAAGTCGCGCCAATTTTCAGATGTTATCTACCTAGATCCATCTACACATACAAAGATTGAAGAAGTTGGATCAGCCAACTTCTTTGGAATCACAGCCGACAATGAATTTGTTACGCCATTGAGTCCATCCATCTTGCCATCCATTACCAAGTACTCTTTGCTTTACTTGGCAGAACACCGCCTGGGCTTGACTCCGATTGAAGGTGATGTCCCAATCGATAATTTGGATCGTTTTGTAGAGGCAGGTGCTTGTGGTACAGCAGCGGTTATTTCGCCAATTGGAGGTATCCAACATGGCGATGATTTCCATGTTTTCTATAGTGAAACAGAAGTAGGTCCTGTTACACGTAAACTCTATGATGAATTGACTGGTATCCAATTTGGTGACGTAGAAGCGCCTGAGGGATGGATTGTCAAAGTGGACTAAAAGACATGAAATAAAGAAGAGCTCCGTAGCAGTTGTAAGGACTGAAATGGAGTTTTTTCTTGCTAGTTTGAGCATTTTCTTGTACAATAGAAAAAGTGAAAAGAGGTACAGTATGAGTAAAAAAGATAAGAAAATTGAAACCCAATTAACTGATGCAAAAGTGACTGTTGGAAAAGACAGCTATGAAGGATACGTTTTGACGATCGGGAAAAAGGTTATTGGGGAAATTGCCGAATTAGATAACCAATTTGCCATCATAAAGAATGGAAATGTCGATAGTTTTTATAAAAAACTTGAAAAAGCTGTGGAAATTTTGATTGAAAACTATAATTTGACAAAATAATACTTGTTTTATTGAAAATTTCATGATATAATAGTTCTCGTTAAACATTGGAGAGATAGCGAAGAGGCTAAACGCGGCGGACTGTAAATCCGCTCCTTCGGGTTCGGGGGTTCGAATCCCTCTCTCTCCATTCATCAATGGGGTATAGCCAAGCGGTAAGGCAAGGGACTTTGACTCCCTCATGCGTTGGTTCGAATCCAGCTACCCCAGTTCTTAGGTAATAAATTCAAGATAAAAAGAAAAATATCTTAGGGTATTTTATTTTTATAATTGAAAGACGTGAACGATATGAACATGTCTTTGCGGGTGCTTAGGAAAAAAATTATAAGTATGTCAAGTTTGGAAAAACTTGATTGTTGGAGGATTTTTTAGATGAACGAATTTGAAGATTTGCTAAATAGCGTTAGCCAAGTTGAGCCTGGTGATGTTGTTAGTGCTGAAGTATTGACAGTTGATGCGACTCAAGCTAACGTTGCAATCTCTGGGACTGGTGTTGAAGGTGTCTTGACTCTTCGCGAATTGACAAACGATCGCGATGCAGATATCAATGACTTTGTGAAAGTAGGAGAAGTATTGGATGTTCTTGTACTTCGTCAAGTAGTTGGTAAAGATACTGATACAGTTACATACCTTGTATCTAAAAAACGCCTTGAAGCTCGCAAAGCATGGGACAAACTTGTAGGACGCGAAGAAGAAGTTGTTACTGTTAAAGGAACTCGTGCCGTTAAAGGTGGACTTTCAGTAGAATTTGAAGGTGTTCGTGGATTCATCCCAGCTTCAATGTTGGATACTCGTTTCGTACGTAACACTGAGCGTTTCGTAGGTCAAGAATTTGATGCTAAAATCAAAGAAGTTGATCCTAAAGAAAACCGCTTCATCCTTTCACGTCGTGAAGTTGTTGAAGCAGCTACTGCAGCAGCTCGTGCTGAAGTATTCGGTAAATTGGCTGTTGGTGATGTCGTAACTGGTAAAGTTGCTCGTATCACAAGTTTCGGTGCTTTCATCGACCTTGGTGGAGTTGACGGATTGGTTCACTTGACTGAATTGTCACACGAACGTAACGTATCACCTAAATCAGTTGTAACTGTTGGTGAAGAAATCGAAGTGAAGATCCTTGATCTTAACGAAGAAGAAGGTCGCGTATCACTTTCACTTAAAGCAACAACACCTGGACCATGGGATGGCGTTGAGCAAAAATTGGCTAAAGGTGATGTAGTAGAAGGAACAGTTAAACGTTTGACTGACTTCGGTGCATTTGTTGAAGTATTGCCAGGTATCGATGGACTTGTTCACGTATCACAAATTTCACACAAACGTATCGAAAATCCTAAAGAAGCTCTTACTGTTGGTCAAGAAGTTACTGTTAAAGTCCTTGATGTTAACGCTGACGCAGAACGTGTATCACTTTCTATCAAAGCTCTTGAAGAACGTCCAGCTCAAGAAGAAGGACAAAAAGAAGAAAAACGTGCTGCTCGTCCACGTCGTCCAAAACGTCAAGAAAAACGTGATTTCGAACTTCCAGAAACACAAACAGGATTCTCAATGGCTGACTTGTTCGGTGATATCGAACTTTAATCAAATTGATAATCACAAAATCCTTTGTTTAAAACAAGGGATTTTTCTTTTGTCTCTTTCCCATTTTTGATATAATAGTTCTATGTTAGATTCAGAAAAACAATCACAATATCAATTGTTAAATGAGGAACTCTCCTATTTACTTGAAGGTGAGAGCAATGTTCTTGCCAATCTTTCAAATGCTAGTGCCCTTCTAAAATCTCGATTTCCGAATACTGTATTTGCAGGTTTTTATCTGTTTGATGGTAGCGAGTTGGTTTTAGGGCCTTTTCAGGGTGGTGTTTCTTGTATTCGCATTCCGCTTGGGAAAGGCGTGTGTGGAGAAGCTGCTGAGTTTCAAGAGACTGTTTTAGTTGACGATGTGGGCACCTATCCAAACTACATTTCTTGTGATAGTATGGCCAAGAGTGAAATCGTAGTTCCCATGCTCAAGAATGGTCAATTGCTGGGTGTCTTAGACTTGGATTCTTCACTTATTGATGGTTATAATGTCATTGACCGTGATTACTTGGAACAATTTGTCGCTATTTTGCTTGAGAAGACAGAATGGGACTTTACGATGTTTGAGGAGAAAGCCTAATGTATCAAGCACTTTATCGAAAATATAGAAGCCAGACTTTTTCACAACTGGTAGGCCAAGAGGTTGTGGCAAAAACTCTAAGACAAGCGGTTGAGCAGGAAAAGATTAGTCACGCTTATCTTTTCTCGGGTCCTCGTGGAACTGGTAAAACCAGTGTAGCCAAGATTTTTGCCAAGGCCATGAACTGTCCGAACCAAGTCGACGGAGAACCATGTAATAACTGCTATATCTGCCAAGCAGTGACAGAAGGTAGTTTAGAAGATGTTATCGAAATGGATGCAGCTTCGAATAACGGAGTTGATGAAATCCGTGAAATTCGTGATAAATCTACTTACGCTCCTAGTTTAGCACGTTATAAGGTCTATATCATAGACGAGGTTCATATGTTGTCTACAGGAGCCTTTAATGCGCTTTTGAAGACCCTAGAAGAACCAACTCAAAATGTTGTCTTTATCTTGGCGACTACCGAATTGCACAAGATTCCAGCAACTATTTTATCGCGTGTTCAACGTTTTGAGTTTAAATCGATTCGAACTCAAGATATCACGGCACATATTCATCATATTTTAGAAAAAGAAAATATCAGTTCTGAACCAGAGGCTGTGGAAATCATTGCTAGACGAGCTGAAGGTGGGATGCGGGATGCCTTGTCTATTCTGGACCAAGCCTTGAGTTTGACACAGGGAAATGAGCTCACGACTGCTATCTCTGAGGAAATTACAGGCACCATTAGTCTATCAGCACTTGATGACTATGTAGCTGCCTTGTCTCAGCAGGATGTTTCAAAAGCGCTTGATTCTTTGAATCTTTTGTTTGAAAATGGTAAGAGCATGACTCGTTTTGTGACGGATCTCTTGCAGTATTTGCGTGATCTACTAGTTGTTCAGACAGGTGGCGAAAATACTCATCATAGTCCAGTTTTTATGGACAATCTAGCTCTTTCTCAGGAAAGTCTCTTTGAAATGATTCGAATAGCAACTGTGAGCTTGCCAGATATGAAAGCTAGCCTGCAACCTAAGATTTATGCTGAGATGATGACCATTCGTTTAGCTGAGATTAAGCCTGAATCGGCGCTTTCAGGAGCTGTCGAAAGTGAGATTTCTGCACTGAGACAGGAAGTCGCTCGTCTCAAACAAGAACTTGCCAATGTTGGAACGGTGCCTAAACAAGTGGCGCCAGTCCCTAGCCGTCCAGCCACTTCCAAGACAGTCTATCGAGTAGACCGTAATAAAGTTCAGGCTATCCTACAAGAAGCTGTTGAAAATCCTGAATTGGCACGGCAAAACTTGATTCGCCTCCAGAATGCATGGGGAGAGGTAATCGAAAGCTTAGCTGGTCCTGATAAGGCTCTTCTCGTAGGTTCTCAACCAGTTGCGGCCAACGAACACCATGCTATTTTAGCCTTTGAGTCTAATTTCAATGCTGGGCAAACCATGAAACGGGATAACCTCAATACCATGTTTGGCAATATTCTCAGCCAGGCGGCTGGATTTTCACCTGAAATCCTGGCAATTTCCCTAGAGGAATGGAAAGAGGTTCGTGCAGCATTTTCATCTAAAAACAAGTCTTCTCAAGCAGATCAAGAGGTAGAAGAAGAGAGCTTGATTCCAGAGGGATTTGAATTTCTGGCTGATAAAGTCATGGTCGAAGAAGACTAAAAGTGGATTTCATGGTACAATAATCCTATGACTAGACAACAATTTATCGTGATAGCACTGTTTACTGCTGCTGAGACTTATTTTTTCAATGAAGCTTGGATGACGGGTCGCTATTTCATGGCAGCCTTTTGGGCCATTCTTCTTTTTCGAAATTTTAGGTTAAGTTATGTAATGGGGAAAATAGTAGATGCCATTGATCAGCACCTAAACCGCAAGGATTAGTCACTAGCTTCTAAACAAAATCAAAGCCTTTTAGGCTTTTTTTTGTTATACTAGTAGAGTATATTTATGGACCTTTTCTTGTATTTTTTGAGAAATGTAAGTGATTTCGCTAAGGATAAAGGAAGTAGGCCAGAAAAAGAAAGGAACTATCATGTCAGTATTAGAGATCAAAGATCTTCACGTTGAGATTGAAGGAAAAGAAATTTTGAAAGGGGTTAACCTGACCCTGAAAACAGGAGAAATCGCAGCTATCATGGGACCAAATGGTACTGGTAAATCGACTCTTTCTGCAGCTATTATGGGGAACCCTAACTATGAAGTTACCAAAGGTGAGGTCTTGTTTGATGGTGTAAATATCCTTGAGTTAGAAGTGGACGAGCGTGCGCGTATGGGACTTTTCCTTGCTATGCAATACCCATCTGAAATTCCTGGAATTACCAATGCAGAGTTTCTTCGTGCAGCCATGAATGCTGGTAAAGAAGATGATGAAAAGATTTCAGTTCGTGAGTTCATCACTAAACTAGACGAGAAAATGGAATTGCTCAACATGAAAGAAGAAATGGCAGAGCGTTACCTAAACGAAGGCTTCTCTGGTGGTGAGAAAAAACGTAATGAAATTCTTCAACTCTTGATGTTGGAACCTACATTTGCCCTTTTGGATGAGATTGACTCAGGTCTTGATATTGATGCCCTTAAAGTTGTATCTAAAGGTGTCAATGCCATGCGTGGTGAAGGCTTTGGTGCCATGATCATCACTCACTACCAACGTCTCTTGAACTACATCACACCAGACGTGGTACACGTGATGATGGAAGGTCGTGTGGTCCTTTCTGGTGGTCCAGAATTGGCAGCCCGTTTGGAACGTGAAGGATACGCAAAACTAGCTGAAGAACTTGGCTACGACTACAAGGAAGAATTGTAATTCCCTCGTATCTTTTAGGAGAAGTAAATGACTAAAGAAACTATTAAACTTTTTTCAGAAATGCACGCTGAACCAAGCTGGTTGTCAGACCTCCGTCAAAAAGCTTTTGATAAGATTGAGAGTTTGGAATTACCAGTTATCGAGCGTGTCAAATTTCACCGCTGGAATCTGGGGGATGGAACGATTACAGAAAGTGAACCTTCAGCAAATGTTCCAGATTTTACTGCGCTAGATAATCACTTGAAATTGGTGCAAGTAGGAACGCAAACTGTTTTTGAACAAACACCAGTTGAATTGGCTGAACAGGGTGTTGTCTTTACAGACTTTCACTCAGCTTTAGAAGAAATTCCAGAACTTATCGAGGAATTCTTCATGTCATCTGTTAAGTATGACGATGACAAATTGGCAGCCTACCACACAGCTTACTTTAACAGTGGTGCTGTTCTCTACATTCCTGATAATGTTGAGATTGCTGAACCAATCGAAGGTATTTTCTACCAAGACAGCGATAGCGATGTGCCATTTAACAAGCATATCCTCCTCATCGCTGGTAAGAACAGTAAGATTAGTTATCTTGAACGTTTAGAGTCGCGTGGTGAAGGTAGTGCCAAAGCAACTGCCAATATCACAGTCGAAGTGATTGCTCGTTCTGGTGCGCAAGTGAAATTTGCTGCCATTGACCGTTTAGGTGAAAATGTGACTGCCTACATTAGCCGTCGTGGTAAACTAGGCAACGATGCAAGCATTGACTGGGCAATTGGTGTCATGAACGAAGGAAACGTCGTTGCGGACTTTGATAGTGACTTGATTGGAAATGGTAGCCATGCTGACCTTAAAGTCGTAGCTCTTTCAAGCGGCCGCCAGGTTCAAGGGATTGATACTCGAGTGACTAACTACGGCTGCAACTCAATCGGAAATATCCTCCAACATGGGGTTATTCTTGAAAAAGCAACCTTGACCTTCAACGGTATTGGCCACATTATCAAGGGGGCTAAGGGAGCCGATGCACAACAAGAAAGCCGTGTTCTCATGCTTTCAGACCAAGCACGTTCAGATGCCAACCCAATTCTTTTGATTGATGAAAATGACGTAACTGCAGGTCACGCGGCTTCTATCGGACAAGTTGATCCAGAAGACATGTACTACCTTATGAGCCGTGGCTTGGACAAAGCAACAGCAGAGCGTTTGGTTGTTCGTGGTTTCCTTGGTTCTGTTATCGTGGAGATTCCAGTCAAGGAAGTTCGTGATGAAATGATTGCAACCATCGAAGAAAAATTGTCAAAACGCTAAGGGGAAGCCTATGTTAGATGTAGAAGCGATTCGCAAGGATTTTCCGATTTTAGACCAGATCGTTAACGATGAACCGTTGGTCTATTTGGACAATGCTGCGACGACACAAAAACCACTAGCAGTTCTGGAAACGATTAACCGCTATTATGAGCAGGACAATGCAAATGTTCATCGTGGGGTTCATACCTTGGCGGAGCGGGCGACAGCTTCCTATGAGGCGGCTCGTGAAACCATTCGTAAGTTTATCAATGCAAGCTCTACAAAGGAAGTACTTTTTACCAGAGGAACGACAACCAGCCTTAACTGGGTGGCACGCTTTGCTGAGGAAATTCTGACTGAGGGAGATCAGGTCTTGATTTCCGTCATGGAACACCATTCTAATATCATCCCTTGGCAGGAAGCCTGTCGCAAGACTGGAGCGGAGCTTGTCTATGTCTATCTCAAGGACGGTGCCTTGGATATGGATGACTTGCGAGTTAAATTGACTGATAAAGTCAAGTTTGTTTCGCTAGCTCATGCCTCCAATGTTCTTGGTGTGGTCAATCCGATCAAGGAAATCACTCAATTAGTCCACCAAGTTGGGGCAATCATGGTAGTGGATGGTGCTCAATCTACGCCTCATATGAGGATTGATGTTCAGGACTTGGATGTGGATTTCTTTGCCTTTTCAGGTCACAAGATGGCTGGTCCGACTGGTATCGGTGTCCTTTACGGCAAAGAAAAGTATCTTGAGCAAATGTCACCAGTAGAATTTGGCGGCGAGATGATTGATTTTGTCTACGAGCAATCTGCTAGTTGGAAGGAATTGCCATGGAAATTTGAGGCTGGAACGCCAAATATGGCAGGAGCTATTGGACTTGCGACTGCAGTTGATTATCTGGAAAAGATTGGTATGGATGCCATTGAAGCGCATGAACAGGAATTAATTGCATACGTCTATCCAAAACTGCAGGCAATTGAGGGATTGACCATTTACGGTTCTCAGGACTTGGCTCAACGTTCAGGTGTCATTGCCTTTAACTTAGGGGATCTTCATCCCCATGACCTAGCGACGGCTCTGGATTATGAAGGAGTAGCAGTTCGTGCGGGTCATCATTGCGCTCAACCTTTGCTCCAATATTTGGAAGTCCCAGCAACAGCTCGTGCAAGTTTTTATATCTACAATACCAAGGCAGATTGCGACAAACTAGTCGATGCCCTACAAAAGACAAAGGAGTTTTTCAATGGCACTTTCTAAACTAGATAGCCTTTATATGGCAGTGGTAGCAGACCATTCGAAAAATCCACATCACCAAGGAAAGTTAGAAGACGCTGAGCAAATCAGCCTCAACAATCCAACCTGCGGGGATGTTATTAACCTCTCTGTCAAGTTTGACGCAGAGGACCGTTTGGAAGATATTGCTTTTCTAAACTCGGGTTGTACCATCTCAACTGCCTCTGCTAGTATGATGACAGATGCCGTTTTAGGAAAAACCAAACAAGAAATTTTAGAACTTGCGATTATTTTTTCTGAAATGGTTCAAGGGCAAAAGGATGACCGCCAAGACCAACTCGGTGATGCGGCCTTCTTGTCAGGTGTTGCCAAATTCCCTCAACGAATCAAGTGTGCAACCCTAGCTTGGAATGCCCTTAAGAAAACAATTGAAAATCAAGAAAAACAGTAAGACAAGTTTCTTTTGTCTTATGAATCAGTAGAAATGAAGAATGAAAGAAAGGATATTATGGCTGAAGAAAGAGTAGAACCAAAACCAATTGATCTTGGTGAATATAAATTTGGTTTCCATGACGATGTAGAGCCTGTCCTATCAACAGGAAAAGGATTGAACGAAGAAGTCATTCGCGAATTATCAGCTGCTAAGGGAGAACCTGAGTGGATGTTAGAATTCCGTTTGAAGTCTTATGAAACCTTCAAAAAAATGCCTATGCAAACCTGGGGAGCAGACTTGTCAGAGATTGACTTTGATGATTTGATCTACTACCAAAAACCATCTGACAAACCAGCCCGTTCTTGGGATGAAGTTCCTGAAAAAATTAAAGAGACCTTTGAACGTATCGGGATTCCAGAAGCTGAACGTGCTTATCTAGCAGGTGCCTCTGCCCAGTACGAGTCAGAAGTGGTTTACCACAACATGAAGGAAGAGTTTGAGAAGTTAGGAATTATCTTTACAGATACAGATTCTGCCCTCAAGGAATACCCAGACTTGTTTAAACAATACTTTGCGAAGTTGGTACCGCCGACAGATAACAAGTTGGCAGCCCTCAACTCAGCAGTATGGTCTGGTGGAACCTTTATCTACGTGCCAAAAGGTGTCAAGGTAGATATTCCACTTCAAACTTACTTCCGTATCAACAACGAAAATACAGGTCAGTTCGAACGTACCTTGATTATTGTTGATGAAGGAGCAAGCGTCCATTACGTAGAAGGATGTACAGCACCAACATATTCAAGCAACAGCTTGCACGCTGCCATTGTAGAAATCTTTGCTTTGGATGGAGCTTACATGCGCTATACAACCATCCAAAACTGGTCTGATAACGTCTATAACTTGGTTACAAAACGTGCTAAAGCTCAAAAAGATGCTACTGTTGAGTGGATTGATGGGAACTTGGGTGCCAAAACAACTATGAAATATCCATCTGTTTATCTAGATGGAGAAGGGGCGCGTGGTACCATGCTTTCGATCGCCTTTGCCAATGCTGGTCAACACCAAGACACGGGTGCCAAGATGATCCACAACGCTCCACACACAAGCTCGTCTATCGTTTCTAAATCCATCGCTAAAGGTGGAGGAAAGGTGGACTACCGTGGACAAGTAACCTTTAACAAGAACTCTAAGAAATCTGTTTCTCACATCGAGTGTGATACCATTATCATGGATGACTTGTCAGCATCTGATACCATTCCATTTAATGAAATTCATAACTCGCAAGTTGCATTGGAGCACGAAGCCAAGGTATCTAAGATTTCAGAAGAACAACTCTATTACCTCATGAGCCGTGGATTGTCAGAATCTGAGGCAACCGAGATGATTGTCATGGGATTTGTCGAACCATTCACTAAAGAACTTCCAATGGAATACGCAGTTGAGCTGAACCGCTTGATTAGCTATGAAATGGAAGGTTCAGTCGGTTAAAACCCAAAAGGAGAAGTAAATGGGATTCTTAAAAAAATTATTTGGCAATGTCGAAAAAGCGAATAAAGGTGCAATTCCTGCCGAGGAAATTGTTCCACCGTTTATAAATGATTTAGCAGAAGAAGCAGATGATTATTGGCGACAAATGGAACAAAACCTCTTGATAAACGCTGTCAAGGCTGTTGGTGGTCCAGAGGCAGTGGAACGTGCTTTTGTTCTTACCAATTTTAAGGAAAATCAAGAAACCTTTGAGCTCTTTTATCAGGTAAATGGTCAACTTCTTTCATGGAGAGAGATGGATGCGACTGTTGTCGATAAAATCAGCAATCAACTCCTTCCACAAGCACCAGGTGTGGCACGTGCAGTTAATGAGAATTATGAAGAAGCGAAGGTTCCAGTAATCCAGTACGCTATGCTTCAGTTTGAAACTGCAACCATGGCTTGGTTTGGGCGGAAGCTGACAACAGCTTCTCCTGAAGCCAAATTGACTTTTGAAGAATTGGTATCTGGTTGGCGCGCTATTTTGGAACAAGAAGTTCCAAACTGTCCTTTAGATAGTGACCGTCCGTTCCCTTTTCCCTTACTTTGAAGTTTAAAATCCCAAATCCCCAAAAAACTTTCAATGGAGTATACTGTTGAGCTTACTCGCTTGATGAGTAACTAATTGAAAGAACCAGTGGGTAAAAATGCAAATTCTGAACAGAAATCCGTTCTGTTCAGAATTTTTTTCAAAAAAGGACCTAATAAATATTCACAAAAATACTTTTATATGGTAAAATAAAACAATTACATTTAGTGGAGATGAAGAATGAATATTTTTAGAACCAAGGATGTTAGTCTGAGACAGACAGAGATGCACCGTCATTTGAAATTGTGGGATTTGATTCTATTAGGAATAGGTGCTATGGTGGGAACGGGGATTTTCACCATTACAGGTACAGCAGCGGCTACCCTAGCTGGTCCCTCACTAGTGATTTCCATTGTGATTTCTGCCCTGTGTGTTTCTTTATCAGCCCTCTTTTTCGCAGAATTTGCATCTCGTGTGCCTGCAACTGGTGGCGCTTATAGTTACCTCTATGCGATTCTAGGAGAATTGCCAGCTTGGATTGCTGGCTGGTTGACCATTATGGAATTCATGACGGCTGTTTCAGGTGTGGCGTCTGGCTGGGCAGCTTACTTTAAGGGATTACTCAGTAATTATGGTATCTCCATGCCCCAAGCCTTGAATGGAACCTTTAACCCTGAACAAGGTACCTATATCGATCTTCTGCCTATTTTAGTACTGACCTTGGTAACGGGATTGGTTTTATTAAATTCCAAGGCAGCTTTGAGATTTAATTCGCTTTTAGTGGTCTTGAAATTCTCAGCTCTCGCCTTATTTATCCTAGTTGGTATTTGGTACATTAAGCCTGAAAATTGGACGAATTTTGCTCCATTTGGTTTTGGTCAACTATATGGTGGAAGTACTGGGATTATGGCGGGTGCATCTTTGATGTTCTTTGGATTTCTCGGATTTGAGTCTATTTCCATGGCAGTTGATGAAATTCAAAGTCCGCAAAAAAATATTCCTCGCGGAATTGTCCTTTCTCTGACAATCGTTACCATTCTCTATGCTTTGGTAACCTTAGTATTGACAGGGATTGTTCACTACAGTATGCTCAATGTGGACGATGCAGTAGCATTTTCATTACGGAGTATTGGTATCGGCTGGGCGGCAAATTATGTTTCGCTTGTAGCCATTCTAACCCTGATAACCGTATGTATCTCCATGACTTATGCTTTGTCTCGGATGATTTATAGCTTAGCACGTGATGGACTTTTACCTCAAAGTTTTAAACAATTAAGCAAGACTAGTCGCGTTCCTAAAAATGCGACCCTCTTAACAGGAGTTGCTTCAGCCATTGCTGCAGGAGTGTTTCCTCTAGCCAGTATTGCAGCCTTCTTAAATATCTGTACGCTAGCTTATCTCATTTTGCTAGCCTATGGAATAATAAAACTCAGAAAGGATAAGGGTATGCCAAAAGAGGGAGAGTTTAAAACTCCCTTGGTGCCACTTTTGCCAATTCTTTCCATTCTTATCTGTGTTTCCTTTATGCTTCAATATAGCCTAGATACCTGGATTGCCTTTGGTATCGCTCTTCTAGTTGGTCTAGTCATTTACTTTACTTACGGGTTCCGCCATTCAACCCTCGCAGAAGA
>NZ_KQ970235.1:901830-905562 GCF_001579025.1 Streptococcus oralis | reverse complement strand
AATAAAAGCTGGGAATTCCCAGCTTTTTTAATCTTTCACATAAGTAAATCCTTCACCCAGAATTTCATGAGCCTCAGTGATGGTGATAAAGGCTTGAGGATCAATTTTGTGAATCATATCTTTCATTTTTACGATTTCGTTTCGACCGACGATACAGTAGATAATTTTTAAATCCTTTTTGCTGTAGTAGCCTTGACCAGATATAAAGGTAACGCCACGTCCGAGTTCATCGTTAATCTCTTTGGCCAATTGATCAGGATATTGGGTAATAATCATAAATCCTTTACCAGCACTAACCCCCTTCACCGATCAAGTCAATAACACGAGCGATGATAAAGTCAAATAAGAGGGTATAGGTAACTAGACGAAGGTCCTGGAAGATAATCAAAATCAACATTAGGATAAAAAAGTCAATCCCAAAGAGCAATTTACCAATCGAAATATTGGTGTATTTGTTGAGGATACGGGCAACGATATCAGAGCCACCAGTGGTTCCACCAGCATTAAAGATAATTCCTAAACCAACCCCTAGTAAGACTCCTGAGACTAAAGCGACAATGATGAGATCTCCTTGCAAGTCGATATGCAAAGGAATGCGCTCAAAGATTGCTAGCCAAATGGAAAGTGAAATAGATCCTAGAAGGCTGGAGTAGAGGGTCTTAGGTCCAAATATCTTCCAAGCCAGGATAAATAAAGGGATATTAATCAAGAGGTTCATCAATGAGACAGGAATCTTAAAAAGATAGTAGGTAATCAAGGTAATACCTGTCGCCCCTCCCTCAAATAAATGATAAGGAACAACAAAGTAAGTAAGACCGAAGGCATAGATAGCAGCTCCAAAAATAATAGTGATAATCGGTTGAAGTTTTCGAATCATGGCTGTTCCTCACTTTTCTATAGATAGATTATACCAAAAATTCAGTTCTTTTCATCGGATCACTTATGATTTTTTATCATTTTTTTGATATAATAAAGGAGAAAATCCCAATCCTATCGAGAAGAATAGAAAGATTGAATTATGACACAAGTAAAAATTGTAACGGACTCTTCTGTTACTATCGAACCAGAAGTAGTTAAAGAATTAAATATCACTGTTGTCCCTCTATCAGTTATGATTGATAGTGTGCTTTATTCGGATGCAGATTTGAAAGAGGGAGAATTCCTTCATCTTATGCAACAAAGTAAGAATCTGCCTAAAACAAGCCAGCCACCTGTAGGAGTATTTGCTGAGGTCTTTGAAGAACTAGGTAAAGATGGTAGTCAAATTATCGCCATTCACATGTCCCATGCCTTGTCTGGAACTGTGGAAGCTGCTCGCCAAGGGGCAAGTCTCTCTACTGCTGATGTAACGGTTATTGATAGTTCCTTTACAGATCAAGCAATGAAGTTCCAAGTTGTTGAAGCCGCAAAACTTGCTAAAGAAGGTAAAGACTTAGAAACAATCTTAGCTCATGTAGAGGACGTCAAAAATCATACAGAACTCTATATCGGTGTTTCGACGCTAGAAAACTTAGTTAAGGGTGGTCGTATTGGACGTGTGACAGGATTACTAAGTTCACTCTTGAATATTCGTGTAATAATGCAGATGAAAAACCACGAACTCCAACCAATCGTCAAAGGACGTGGAGCGAAAACTTTCAAAAAGTGGCTTGAGGAATTAACCAATACTCTTTCCCAAAAATCAGTTGCAGAGATTGGAATTTCCTACGCTGGAACGAACGAATGGGCGAATGAGATGAAGGCATTATTGCAACCTTATGTTGAGAAACCAATCTCTGTATTGGAAACTGGCTCTATTATTCAAACTCATACTGGAGAGAATGCTTGGGCGATTCTAATTCGCTACAATTCCTAAAAAAATAGAGAAAAAATGGTCAAAATAGTGTTTTTGACTTGACCTATAGCCGATTTTAGGATATGATTATATTTGTTAATTAGAAATTATTTGGAGGATTTGTTAACATGGCAAACAAACAAGATTTGATCGCTAAAGTAGCAGAAGCTACAGAATTGACTAAGAAAGATTCAGCAGCAGCAGTTGACGCTGTATTTGCAGCAGTAACTGAATACCTTGCAGCTGGTGAAAAAGTTCAATTGATCGGTTTCGGTAACTTTGAAGTTCGTGAGCGTGCTGCACGTAAAGGTCGCAACCCACAAACTGGTAAAGAAATCAAAATCGCAGCTTCTAAAGTTCCAGCATTCAAAGCTGGTAAAGCTCTTAAAGACGCTGTTAAATAATGAATTTTCAAAAAGCCTATTGTATCAATCTTCATTGCTTGGTCGATAGGCTTTTTTTGTTTATTTGAAAAGTTGAGTTATGATTCTGTGCAAAAAGAAAAAGGTTCCCATGTTTGAGAACCTTCTTTTCATTAGTTTTTAGAAGCTGCTTGGAATTCAGGGTTTTTCCATGCTTCATCAATGATAGCTTGCAGTTCTTTAGCTGATGCTTGCATTTTTTGAGTTTCAGCATCGTTCAATGGGATGTTAACTGGACGAACGATACCGTGTGCACCAACGATAGCAGGTTGACCGATAAAGACATTTTCAACACCGTATTGACCTTCTTGGAATACAGAAAGTGGTAGCACCGCATTTTCATCGTCAAGGATAGCACGAGTGATACGAGCAAGGGCAACGGCGATACCGTAATAAGTAGCACCTTTTTTGTTGATGATTGAGTAAGCTGCA
Organism: Streptococcus oralis; assembly: GCF_001579025.1. GTDB lineage: Bacteria > Bacillota > Bacilli > Lactobacillales > Streptococcaceae > Streptococcus > Streptococcus oralis_X. Next base: position 902,874 of record NZ_KQ970235.1, on the reverse strand, counting down.
TCACGAACTGAGATGAAGAGTTCAACAAGGTCAGCTTCATTCAAGTCACGGTTAGCTTGCAACCATTGTTCCAATTTAACACCGGCAACGTTAGCGTGTGACCAAACAGCAAACTCAGAGTCACCGTGTTCACCCATGATGTAGGCGTGAACTGAACGTGCATCAACACCGATAGTTTCAGCAAGTGCTTGACGGAAACGAGCTGAGTCAAGTGAAGTACCTGAACCGATAACGCGTTCTTTAGGGAAACCTGAGAATTTCCATGTTGAGTATGTCAAGACGTCAACTGGGTTAGCAGCAACAAGGAAGATACCGTCAAATCCAGATGCAACAACTTGTTCAACAATTGATTTGTTGATTGCCAAGTTTTTACCTACAAGGTCAAGACGAGTTTCACCTGGTTTTTGTGGAGCACCAGCAGTGATAACTACAAGGTCTGCATCCGCACAGTCTTCGTACTTAGCTGCATAGATTTTTTTAGGTGAAGTAAAAGCTAGCGCGTGGCTAAGGTCTTCAGCATCACCAACTGCTTTTTCAAACAATTGAGGAATTTCAATGATACCAAGTTCTTGTGCAATTCCTTGTGTTACGAGGGCAAAAGCGTAAGATGAACCTACGGCACCGTCACCGACAAGGATCACTTTTTTGTGTTGTTTAGTTGCTGTCATTTGTCTAAACATCTCCTTTATTTTATTAAGGGGGAACCCCATTTGATTTCATTCTATCACTTTTGCTAAGCTTTGTCACGGATATACCTTCGGGATAAGTATGTAAACGTTTTAGTGATTTCCAAAGACTGAAATGATCTACACTTTATGGTATAATATATCTAGTTACTAATTGTGAAATGAGGCATTTATGAATGCAGGATAAAAACTTAGTGAATGTTAATCTGACAAAGGAGATGAAGACCAGCTTTATCGACTACGCCATGAGTGTTATCGTAGCGCGTGCTCTTCCTGATGTTCGAGATGGCTTAAAACCAGTTCACCGTCGTATTCTATACGGAATGAATGAACTAGGTGTTACTCCAGACAAAACCCC